>CAZCPI010000089.1:0-9847 GCA_964500535.1 uncultured Bacteroidales bacterium | reverse complement strand
TTGCCCCCTCTTTAGTTAGTTTCAACAACTTTTGTGCGGTTTCAACAGGCATATATTTACAATCAGGAATCATTATAATTTTATATTTTCCTCCCTGAGTTGCAAGAGACTTACCGTCAACATTTGTTGCAAGTATCTGTTTATCCGAAATATAATCTAAATCATAACCCAAATCTCTGATTTCATTGACTATATTCTCAAACGAGGGTAGCTTTTCAGTAATCTTATGTATGTCAAATGAAACATAAGCGCCTTTGTTCCAGGTTTGCCAGATATCATAAATCGGGAAATAAAGCAAAACTTCGTTATCAGGAGTACCGGACTGCATAAAAGACTGAACTCTGGCAATATACTCGTTTAAACCGGAAATATCCCTGAAAATAGTGTTGTTAGGATTAACAAGAATTGAAGCATAAAAAAGCCATCCCGGCCATGGGGCATCCTTAGGAGTATAAGGAGAACCATGGTAATAAACATTATTTACACCATTAATAAACAACTGGTCCATTTCAGGCTTAATCTGGGATAATGATGTCCTGAAATGTTCAGTCAACCATGTCATACTTTCCGATGAAGTAAATGTCTTACCCGTAACATGCGCTGCTGATGACGCAAATTTCATAATTGAGGGTTTGGAGTCATTCTTTTTATGGACAGAATCCAGCCTCAGCCCGGGAATATCAAAACCGGTAATACCAAAAGTTTCACATTCCGGAATATCTATCAAACCATAGAGATCTAAAAGATTTCCCGGGGAACCATGTGCCTGATTTCTTGTTTTTGCACCATGTGATTTAGCCCATGCCGACCAGGTACTGGTGAAATTTTCCAATAACATATCAGATAATGTCTCCCTGTAATCACAAATGACTCTGGCTCTCACCATAGGCTCACCCTCTCCGTTCATTTCAGGAATATACTCTGTAATATCATAACCTCTCCTTTTCTTAAATTCACTGATTAAGTTATCTGACCAGTCAGCACCATATACTTCATATGAATCATTAAAGAAATTATCCGGCCACTTAGCTGAATTTCTGTTGAATGCATCCTCAAACCTACTCAGGTATTTTACAATGGCATCTTTTGAAAAGTGATTCATCACAAGACCTTCTCCTCCGGGTGCAGCACGCTTAACCTGCTGATATGTTCTGCCTGAATAAAGGACGTAAAGAATACCATCTTCAGGAAAACCATAATTAAGCACACTGTCTTTGAGAATATCAATAGAAATTGTTTCTCTTATGCCATCAACGCCATTAAATAATATTGCTTGTAATACAGCGTCTTTTTGTTTTTTATCATCAACTTTAATGATGATATCCTGCTTGTTGTTTCTTCCACCGGGCAATGCCTTAACAGCTATCTTCTTAATCATTAGTTTAGCGGCAGCATCTTTTGCAGTTATTTGAGGTCCTCCAAAAGGCCATCCGGTACCTGTATTCATGTCAACTTTCATATTAAGCCTGTCAGCTTCAGTACAAACATGATTGTACATTTTCATCCATTTGTCAGACAAGAACTCTACATCATTGGCATCATTGCCTTTTACCCCATAGATAGGTGTGATTTCTACTGCTCCTATTCCGGAATGTGATAATTGTTCCAGATTCCAGGTAAGATTATCTTTATCTACGGCGCTCCCCAGCCACCACCAACGGACTCCAGGCTTGTTTTGAGTATTCATTACAGGCCACTGAGCAGAAACACCAAAGACTTCATGGATCGAAACCATCATTATAAACAACAGGAATAACTTCTTCATATTTTATTTTTTAAAAAGTTCCGGTTTCAGCTCATCAGGAGCATCTTTAGTAAACGTACCATTTTTGATGGAAGCCTTTTTAAATAAGCCATTAATAACTTCAGGGTCAACCAAATACTGAGGTCTGAATTTATTGGAATTCATATAATTCAGTATACTTATATAAAGCTGTTTGGCTACAGGTCTTTTCTGAAGATTTTCATCCAGATCGATACTGCTGATTATAAGTCTACCTTTTCCTACTTTAGCTTCAATCAACATTCCAAGTTTTCTGTTTAAGAACCATGTATCAATAGTTTGTATCATTGGTGTGAAACCTTTAGGAAAATCTGTCAGCTGCATTACCTGTGTTTTATTCATAATCTCCCACCATCTGAGATCAGAATAATAGTCAGTCGGAAAATCCCTGAAAACAGGATGATTTGGATTTATCAACAAACCTGTTGTATGCGGTGGCCTCATCTTAAACCAGGATGTGTTCCAGAATACAGGCGCCAGAGTTTGTACGACATCTTTACCATATTCAACTCTGCCTGCTGCCATCAATAGAACATCTTTACCGTTTAAAAGTTTGTTTTGAATATCTTCGTTCCATTCGTAGGCAATTATCACATTACCGGCTGAGGGCATTTTGACGTTTGAAGGGTAAATATAAAAATCCCAATCATTTGATGCGTCTCCCAGCTTAATCTCCAGATTTACTTTTGTGGCTTTTTCGATAAAGGACAAATCAATGTCAATTTTGCCAAGGGGTATATTACTGCCGGTTTCAACAGCCTTTTCTTCTAACTTACCTGATAATAAAACAGTGCCATACTCATCCTTAAGAGTCCACTCAGGTTTAATTACTTCATAAGAATTTTTACCGAAATAAGACAGCTCAACGTCAGCAGTCAAGTGTTCCTCAGACTGATAGACAAATTTCGACGTCCTGATTAAAGGCACCACAGGTCCGCAAAACTTTCTGAAATCAGATGAAGTGCAATATCCTTTTTCTTCCCAAAAAACATTTAAAACACCTACAAGTGCCGTGCCCTGACCTGAATAGTCATTAAGCGACAATAACTGAAATCCGGCATAGTCAGGAGTACGCAATGTCTTTTCAATTTCATACTTGTAACAAATGGTTTGCAACTTACCGGATGCCATCATGAAGTCATGTCCCTGTAATCCCATATCATTATCAGACAGGTTCTCCTGAAAAAGTTCAAAATTTCTGGCTTTGTTTACTCCGGTATATTTTTTTATCTCGGTGAAATCAGGAAATGCACACCATTGACCGGTTTCATGTGAAACAAACGGAACTGATACTGTATCAATTTTGTTTTTATAATCTGAATTCGTTTCAGGTATTTCATCCCAACTCAATCCGCGTGCTCCGGCTTTTACATGATACTGATTCCCGGGTTGCCATGCCCAACTGCCACCGACAGAAGCGCCTGTGTAAACTCTTCTGCTGTCAGTCTTTTTCCAGTATTTTACGAATTCAGTTACCCAGGCTACCCACCTGCCCCTTGGTTCGTTTCCACTTGCCAGCATTATGAATGATGGATGATTTCCATATTCTGATGACAGCCTTATGGTTTCATCCATAAGATATTTATCGATAGGTTTGCCGTCGCCCAATGATGATCCATGATTTGGCCAGCTGGGTCCTTCAGCCTGCAAATAAAAACCTACAATATCAGCAGCTTTAAAAGCTGCTTCAGGAGGACAATAAGAGTGAAATCTCATGTGGTTGAGACCGTATTCTTTACAAATTCTGAATACTCTTACCCATGAATCAACATCCATCGGCGCATATCCCGTTAACGGGAAACAGCAGTTTTCCACAGTACCCCTGAGTTGTATCTTTCTGCCATTCAGGTAAAACCATTTGCCGTTAATTGATATTTCCCGCATTCCAAATGTAGTTTCTCTCTTATCAAGATCTTTAGATCCTGATATCAGCCTGGTTTCCAAATCGTATAACGCAGGGGCGAATTCATCCCATGTCAGCATTTCTTCACCCATATCAAGCTCAACTTCATATACAGATTTTCCGGTCGGAATTGTAACCGGTTTAGTAATGGCTTTAGTAATGTGATTTTTATCAGTATTAAAGCTTTTTGCCTGCATACCTATTATTGCTTTAACATTTTTACCGGTAGAATTTACAACGTCAAACTTCACAAGAGCCTTTCTTGTTTGTATATCAGGATAAATCTGAACATTATCAATATTTACGTTTTCACTCTGAATAAGACTGATTTTACCGACAATTCCATTCCAGTTACCTTGCGTTTGGTCAGTTACACTATGAGAATCCTGACCAACATTGTATTCCTTTAGTCTGTTATCTATTCTGATTGTAATAGAATGTTTCCCGGGAACAAGATATTTGCTTAAGTTAAATGTATGAGGAACACATAGTGAGCTGTCTTTACCCACTTCAATATTGTCAACCCAAACCCTGGTTTCAAAATGAGGTCTTTCTAAATATAATAATATTCGCTTAGATTTCCAGCCGGCGGGTATTGTAAACGTTTTTTTGTACCATGCTGCACCAACATAATGCCTGTCAGGTGTAAGGAAAAAAGGGAATTTAACATTCCCTTCTTTCCTGAATTTCTCCAATTCAGGATTGTAGTAGAAGGAACTGTCGTATAGACTCCCTGTCCAACGGGTTTTCAAATCAGGTATATTACCCTTAAGATTTTCTGCCATGGACCCGGGTAACTGTATACTGTCTCCAAGATTTTTAAGAAACCATGATTCAGCAATACCAACATCATTTACATCTGTTTGAAATTGCCATTTCCCGGACAAATCTATCTCATCAGCACGTGTGATACTTATTGTAATAATAAAAGCCAGTAATAAAGTGGTAAATATGCGTGGATTGTACATAGAACATTATTTATAAGCCCAAAGTTATACAATTTGCTCATACCTGCCAGTAAGTTAATGTCAAAAAATAATAATCATGAGTTTTGTTGCCTGGGTAGTTCAAGAAAGAAAGTTTTACCATTTTCCCCGGAACTTTCAAACCATATCTTACACCCTAAAAGATCTGAATAACCTTTACATATAGCTAAACCCAGCCCTGCACCATCAACACCACTTGAAATAGATACATCAGATTGAAAGAATCTCTCAAAAATCTTATTCTGATCTGACTCTTTAATCGGTAAACCGGTATCTTTTACAAAAAATTGTATGTTTTCATCATTAAAATTCAAACCAATTTCAACAAAACCTTTGTTTGTAAATTTGAATGCATTTGACAGAAAATGTGATAGAATTGAACTAAGTTTTAAATAATCGCCAACAATTTTTAATCCTTTACTGTTCTCAGGAATGGTAAGTTTGTATTCCAGATCTTTAATTTTTGCTAAATTAATATATTCACTATAAACGCTCTTAATAAGATCTGTTATTAAAAATGTATTGTTATTTATACTCTCTAAACCTGCTTCTATTTTTGAAATATCAATTAAATTATTCAACATACCCAGTAGTCTCTCACTACTTGAGCTAATTAAATCAGCATATTTTGAGATTTCTTCTGAAGTTAAACCTTTATCTCTTATAATGTGAGAAAAACCAATTATATCATTCAGAGGGGTCCTTATTTCATGATTCATGTTAGCAATCAATGCATCTTTAAGATTTTCACCTTCATATGAAAAATCGAACTTTGAAGCCTCATTTTCCGGGTAATTCTTTATAAAAATTTCAATTAACCGACGGTTTTTATAATTAACTGTACTTATGTATACTTCAGCGCAAAATTCAGAACCATCTCTCCTTTTAACTTTTATTTTTTTTCTGATATCAGAAATAACATTTACACTTTCGTTTAAGTATTTATCAATTAAATTACCATCAGGGAAAATATCATTAACCTTTATTCTCTTCATTTCGGTCATTGTATAACCCAAAACATCATTACATATAACATTTGCCTGTTCAATATTTCCGTAAATATCAGCTAATAAGGCAGCATCCGGATAATTCTGAAACAATTTCAATAGCAGATCTTCACCTTCACTGATAACTTTATGCATATTCTGTACATCGTACATATCTCTGACAGATATCATGATACCCATATGACCATCTGAATCATCCATTAAAGGAGTAATTTCACAAACGACGGGAATGGAACTGCCATTTTTGACAACCAGTTGAACATCAGAATAATTTATCAAACCAGCATGTTCTACAAGAGTCTGCCTGAAGTTAAAAACATTAATTCCTGTGCTATTATCTATAAGGGAAAAAACATTATCGACATGAACATTTATCAATTCATTAAATATATATCCCGTCAATGTTTGATATTTAATATTCATACTTTTTATCAGACCTGAACTATCAGTAATAAGTACACCCTCATCAATCAAATCCATTAACATCTCAAACCTTTGCTTATACTCAATTTTTACTTTTTTTTCATTGAGTTTTTTGTTGATGCTTTTACTGTGACTAATATGAATAAGATAATAAATAATGGTTGAATAGCATATAAACATAATAATAATTAAAACTATATAGTCAAGGTACTTCATGTTTAAAGTTTTGAAAACTTCTTTTTTCTCTGACCTTACAACTATCGACCATGGAGTATCAGGAATATCTCTGGTAACAGAAATAAAGTTTTTCCTATCATTTAAACCTTTCAGATATAAACCGGATTTATTCGAAAGAGTTAATTTATTATCAGATATTAAAGTATCGATTTTTATCCAGCATAGTTCAATAGTATCTGAATCGTTGTATTTGTACACACTTCCATCTTTATCTTTTTTGATAATTGTAGATTTTACTGTATCATGATAAAATGGCCAATTCGGAAATCTTTCTGAAAGGTAGCTTTCAGGTTCAATTCTGAAAATAACACAAGCCAGCGCTATATCATCATCATTTCTTATAAAAGTAAAAATATCAATATATCGCTTTTTATCATTTTTCGAGATATAAATATCTGAGACAAATGTCTTGCCTGAAGATAATGCATCACTAAGATTCCTTAATTCCAGAGAATCATCATAGACTATAGCAGGATTAGACGAGTGCAGATATTCACCTTGAGTGTCAAAAACATAAATATCCGAATATGAATGTTCAGTTTTAATCTGATTTATGGATTTCTCAAAATCGTAATCACTCAGACCAGAGTTCAGATACTCTTCTGTTTCTCTTAAAAGATTCTTGCTACCTGTAATCAATTCAGCGTCACTTATTTCTTCCTTATACCAATTTGAAATGAAGTTAGCCTTATAATTTGAAATATCTGATAAAGACTGTTCGGCAGATTTCCTTAATGATTCTCTTTCAGATGAACTAAAAAATATAAAGCAAAGTGTGATAAAAAACAGAAAAATCAAAGCCGGATATGCAGTATTTCTTAATTTAATTTGGATTGATTTGTCAGGTTTCATAAGTAGTTGGAGATTATATATCAAATATAACCAATAGAAACAAAAAATGTTTATTCTGAGATATATAAATGCATTATATTTGCATCAATTTTTATAGTAAATGCAGGAAACGAATAAAATACCTCATTACAGAGTTGTATACGAAACTCTTCGTAACCAGATTGAAAATGGTACATATCTGCCCGGAGACCTGTTACCTTCAGAAAATGAATTGAGTTCCTTATATAATGTTGCCAGACCAACTGTTAGAAATGCACTAGAAAGACTGGTTGTAGATGGATTCATACAAAAGCAACAGGGAAAAGGGAGTATAGTTACAGGCAAACCAAAAGGTATTGGAATCTTATCACTAAAAAGTACCACATCTGCCATAGGTGATAACCTTCAAACCAGGATTATTGTTAAACCTGAGCTTCGCCCCTGGAAAGAAGCTTTTGGTTATAAGATTTCTGATGCTGAAAAAGATGCCGGCTGTATATACTTTGAAAGGTTAAGGCTCATAAATAACAGACCTCTGTTTTTTGATATCACTATGTTGCCTAATATCAACATACCCCGTTTTACTATGAGAAATCTTGAAAACGCTTCTCTATTCAATATATTGAGATTAAATTATCAGATTGAAATGAAAGGCGGGGAACAAAGGATTTTTGCTATTAAAGCAGATAAAAGACTCATAGATTTTTTTGAAGTGAAACCAGGACATCCTGTTTTACAGCTTGACAGAAAGATTGAAACAAATCGTATTGGCATTCATGTTTATAGTCAGGTATTTTGCAACACGCAAGAATATGCGTTAATAGGTACATTTTAATCCTGCCCACCCATTTAATGCGGTTCAAAAGCAGAAGTGGCAAAGTTTTAATACAATATTATACAAGTTTATCAGATGGATTTTTTAGTAGAATGGGGTTATTTTGGTCTTTTTATTGCTACTTTCCTTGCCGGAAGCATTTTGCCCTTTAGTTCAGAACTTGTTTTAAGCGGTCTTCTGGCTGTAGGTGCGAACAGCTGGATTTGTATTATAGCAGCTACTGCAGGCAATTTTCTTGGTGGTATGACATGCTACTGGATTGGTCATCTTGGAAAAGTTGAATGGATTGAAAAATATCTGAAGGTAAAAGAAGAAAAATTAAATAAAGCTCTTTCTTTTCTTAAAGGTAAAGGAGCATATATTGCATTTTTTACTTTTGTTCCAATAGTCGGGGACTTGCTGGCTGTTGGTCTGGGATATATGAGAGCAAATACATTAATTACAGCTTTATCAATGTTGCTGGGTAAATTTGTCAGGTATGTAGCCTGGATGTATATTACAATGGGAGTGATTGGATTATTTTGAAAATTTGTTTTTAAATTTTACATTTGACTCATTATAATCATTATTAAAAATATTTTCTTATGGAAACTAAAGAAGTAGTATTAGAAGCGATGAAAAAGGCAGGTGTACCTGTCAATGCAGGTAAAATAGTTGAATTGACAGGTCTTGATCGAAAAGAAGTTGATAAAGCTATGAAAGCTTTAAAAAGTGAGGGAGCAATAAGTTCACCAAAAGTTTGCTTTTGGGAGCCTTCCAGATAAAATATTAAAGTATTAATTTTTAAAAATGTCCATGATAATAATCTCTAAACAGGCGGTTTTCAATCATGGACGTTTTTTTTAAGAAATAAATTATGAATAACAAAAGAAAATCAGGTCTGATTTATTTTAAACGTTGGTCACGAAAAAGTTTTTCAGTTTTTGCAAGTATGCGCAAGCTGATAAAAATCTGTATTGTAACATTCACATGCACACTGGTACAGGAGAAATATCTGCAGGTCTATGCCCAGGAAGACAGTTTAAAAAATTCAGAGAATGAAATAAGCCTTGATGAAATAGAAATAACGGACAATCCCGCTGTACTCTGGTCCGGTTTTTCATCTACTTATACTACAATCGGTAAAAAAGAGATTGAGGAGTTTCCGGCCGGAGAAATTAGTGATTTACTGAAACCCATACCGGGTATTGACATAAGACAAAGAGGCAATGAAGGAGTTCAAACTGATATTTCAATAAATGGCGGATCATTTGATCAGGTACTGATACTTCTGAATGGTGTAAATATAACAGATCCGCAAACGGGACATTACAATCTTGAAATCCCCATAGATTTGTCCCAAATCCAAAAAATTGAAATTTTAAAAGGAAGTGGTGCAAGAACACTGGGTTCAAACGCTTTTAGCGGAGCGATAAATCTGATTACTGCAACCGGGTATAATGAAAAAAAGACAAATCTAAAAGTTCAGCTTACTAATGGTTCCTTTGGGTATCTAAAAGGTATAGCATCAATATCGATTAACAAATCAACATGGTCTTCTCTCCTGTCCGGTTCTGTCACTAAAAGTGATGGATACATTGAAAATACCGATTTCAAGACATCTAATCTTTATTTTAATACTTCTGTTAACAATTTTCTTAAAGGCAGACTTATCTTTCAAACAGGTTTTCAGAAAAAAGACTATGGAGCAAACAGCTTTTACAGTTTTGCATACCCAAGGCAATTTGAATCCACTGAAACACTATTTTCATCGCTGAGCTGGTCAAAATTATCTGATTTCAGCAAATTAAATATTTCAGTTAATGATCGGTTGCATCATGACAGATTTGAACTTTTCAGAAA
>CAZCPI010000088.1:2059-9942 GCA_964500535.1 uncultured Bacteroidales bacterium | reverse complement strand
GAATGGCATGCATTCCACAAAAATATTCCCCGGTCAGCGTTTGAAAATATTTTAAAATATGGCAGAATCCCCGGTTTTCAGTGAAGCTGACAATGATTTGATTAATAATGCGTTTCAGCAGCTGTTAAATGAATATCTTGCGTCCAACCACAGGAAAAAGGTTGAACTTATTACTAAGGCATTTAATTTTGCCAACCAGGCTCATAAGGGCATCAAAAGGAGGTCTGGAGAGCCTTATATAATGCATCCTATTACGGTTGCAAGGATTTGTTGTACTGAGATTGGTCTTGGTTCCACTTCTATTTGTTCAGCTTTGCTTCATGACGTAGTAGAAGATACCGAATATACTATTGACGATATTGAGAAGAATTTTGGACCAAAGATTGCGATGATTGTTGATGGCCTTACCAAAATATCCGGTGGGATATTCGGAGATCAGGCTTCAGCACAGGCTGAAAATTTCAGAAGATTATTGCTTACAATGTCTGAGGATATCAGGGTTGTTCTGATTAAGATAGCAGACAGACTTCACAACATGAGAACTCTTGGATTTATGCTTCCAAGTAAACAATATAAGATCTGTGGAGAAACCATATTTATATACGCTCCCTTAGCAAACAGGCTTGGCTTAAACAGAATTAAAACAGAGCTTGAAAACCTGAGTTTTAAATACGAACATCCTGAAACTTTTGCTGAAATTTCTCAAAAAATTGAAAGCACAAAAGAAAAAAGAGACAAGGAAACTGAGCTTTTCACCACGCCCATCAAGGAAAAACTTGATAAGATGGGATTTGAATACAAGATAAAAGCCAGGACAAAGTCTGTCTACTCAGTTTGGAATAAGATGCAATCCAAGGGTATCCCTTTTGAAGAAATATTTGACTTACTTGCTGTGAGGATAATATTCAACACAAAAACGGCCAAAAATAACCCGGATGTATTTACTGAAGAAAAAAAACGATGTTGGGACATTTATTCTGTAGTAACTGACATCTATAAACATCACCCTGATCGTATCAGGGATTGGGTTAGTAATCCTAAGGCCAATGGTTATCAGGCTCTTCATGTTACTGCGATGGGACCTATGGGGGATTGGATTGAAGTTCAGATCAGAAGTTCCCGAATGGATGAAATAGCGGAGAGAGGTTTTGCAGCACACTGGAAATATAAATCAGGGGAAATCGAGGAGGAAGCCGAATTAAATAAATGGATAGACACTATTAAGGAAATTCTTGAGAATCCGGAGCCGAACTCAATAGACTTCCTTGACACAATTAAACTAAACCTTTTTTCTTCTGAGATTTTCGTTTTTACTCCAAAAGGAGAAATAAAGACGATGCCGGCCGGTTCATCAGCTCTTGATTTTGCTTTTGAACTTCATAGTGAACTCGGTTTCCATTGTATAGGCGCTAAAGTCAATCACAAACTGGTACCATTAAGCCACAAACTTAAAAGTGGAGATCAGGTTGAGATTTTAACATCCAAAAATCAGGCGCCAAGAGCAGAATGGCTTGATTATGTTACAACAGCCCGTGCTCAGACCAAACTAAAAGCCAAATTCAAAAAAGACACAAAAGATACTCTGAAAAAGGGCGAAGAAATCATAATGGATTTTCTTTCAAGTCAAAACGTACAGATAGATACTCAGACGATAGATATCCTGTGCAATGTTTTCGGTTGTTCCAATCGTGATGAACTTTACCAAAAAACTGCAAATAACGAAATCAATCTTGAAGATAGTCTTCAGCATTTCAAGAAAAGCAGATATGGAAGTATCCTTAAGTATTGGAAAAATGCATTCAAATCAACGCCGAGGAAACCAAAAAATTCAGAATCTGAAATCGAAAAGAAACCTGCCACCGACAGAATTGATATTAAAAAAACTTATGAACTGACTGAAGAATCTATCAAAGAAAGATTCAGACTTGCAGAGTGTTGCAAGCCGATACCCGGAGATGAAGTCCTTGGTTATATTGAAGACGATGGTTTCATTAGCATACACAAAAGACAATGTCCGGTGGCCGTGAAACTTAAAACGAGTTTCGGTTCAAGAATTATCTCTACTCAGTGGGCCACGAAAAAAGAAATGTCCTTCCCGATTATTTTAGAGTTGAGAGGCATAGACGAAGTAGGTCTTGTAAGTCAGGTAGTGAAAATTGTGTCTGATGAAATGCTGGTAAATATGACCAGATTATCTTTTGATACCAAAGACGGCATTTTTAGCGGAACGATCGAACTAAACGTCCATGATGTCGAAGATGTTCAAAATTTATGTATGAAAATTGCGGGAATTAAAAGTATCCAGTACGTTCACAGAAAAGATAAAAACGAAAACAATTAATCATCTTCTTCCGGATCAATTTCCGAAAGCATGGTTTTTAACTCAAGCAATCCTTCTCTTACTTTCTTTAATCTTTCTGTAGCTTCGATTTTAGAAGAAACGATTCTTTTTTGACTTTTTATCTGGCTCTTGGCTCCGGTCAACGTCATTTTCTTTTCCTTAACCAGGTGAAAAATCAGTTTAATAGCCTCAATATCATCTTTGGTGTATGAACGGGTTCCTTTGCTGTTTTTCTTAGGTTTGATAATATCAAACTCTTTTTCCCAATAACGGAGCAGAGATTCATTAACATCAAACATTGCTGCGACTTCGCCGATTGACCAATAAATTTTTGAAGGATGTTCAGGCATATTTATAGATTTTAATTAATCAGTCAAGAGTTTGTCCAAAGTTAGCAGAAATTTGCATCATCCTGTCATATTCATCAGGAGACAAATCAACAAAATAAAAATTTATCGGATTAACAGGTTTACCCTGATAATGAACTTCATAATGCAGGTGCGACCCAGTGGATTTACCGGTACTTCCCACATAACCAATTACTTCACCTCTGGAAACCTTCTGCCCGTTTCTCACTTTAATTCTACTCAAATGAGCATACCAGGTTTTATATTGATACCCATGATTTATTTCAATCAAATTACCATAACCTCTTTTCCAGCCGGCTGCAGATACTACACCTTCTCCTGTTGCATAAACAGGAGTTCCGGTTCTTGCAGTAAAATCCATTCCATGATGAAACCTTGCCACCCTGTAAACAGGATCCATGCGTGGACCATAACCGGAAGCCGTACTTCTCAGATCCCTGTTTTTAATTGGCTGTATCGCAGGAATCGATAATAGTTTCTTTTCATTGTTTTTAAACAAATCAAGTAATTCATCATACGATTTAGACTGCATATAAGTCATTTTAGCAAGCTTGTCAACCTCCTTAGTGGTAAATATCATCATCTCAGCATCTTTCATACCTGCAAGAGCAGCATATCTGTCGGTATTAGATAATGTTGCATCATAAATCGAATCCGGTAAAGGTTCTGCCTGCAAAACTGCACGGTAAAGATTATTATCTCTTTGCCTGAGGTCAAATATTATATCTTTTAAATTTTCAGTCTGTTTTCTTAAAACCCTGTACTGACTTTTCAATTGAAAATTTTCTTCTCTCAATTGTTTTGTCAGAGGAGTGTCAAAAAAAGTCAGGTAAACGAAGAAAAATACTAATCCCATCGAAATACCTGTCAGAGTATGAAAAATAAACCATTTTAACTTCTGAACAACGCTCTTTTTAACTCGTTCGAAGCTTAATGTTTCAGGATTAAAATGATATAACGGTTTTTTAGGCACTTTTTACTTATACTTTTTGGTTGTGAATAGATGCAAAAATAATAATAAAGCCGTATTTTTGCACGCAATTTAAGAAATACGAAATGACATCCATCGAAATCAGACAATCTTTTAAGGATTTTTTTGCATCCAAAGGACATAAAATAGTGCAATCAGCACCAATGGTAGTAAAAAACGACCCTACTTTGATGTTTACTAATGCCGGTATGAACCAGTTCAAAGATATCATACTGGGTAATGCTGCTCCAAAATACAACAGAGTTGCAAATTCACAAAAATGCCTGAGGGTTAGCGGTAAACATAATGATTTGGAGGAAGTAGGTCATGACACGTATCACCACACGATGTTCGAAATGCTTGGTAACTGGTCATTTGGTGACTATTTCAAAAAAGACGCGATTTCATGGGCATGGGAATATCTCGTTGAGGTATTAAAATTAAATCCCGACAGACTTTACGCAACTGTTTTTGAAGGATACGCTCCGGAAGGTCTTGAAAGAGACAATGAAGCAGCAGAAATCTGGGCTAAATTTCTTCCGGCAGAGAGGATTATCAATGGAAACAAAAAAGATAATTTCTGGGAAATGGGAGATACAGGTCCATGCGGCCCTTGCTCAGAAATTCATATTGACATAAGACCGGAAGCTGAAAGAGCAAAAATCGATGGTCTTACACTCGTAAATCAGAGTCACCCTCAGGTTATTGAAATATGGAACAATGTATTCATGCAATACAACAGAAAAGCTGACGGATCGCTCGAACTGCTGCCGGCAAAACACGTTGATACCGGTATGGGCTTTGAGCGTCTTTGCATGGCAATACAAGGAAAACTATCAAATTATGATACTGATGTATTTCAACCTATCATAACTGAAATCGGCAACATCTGCGGAGTTAAATACGGAAATAACGAAAAGACTGATATTGCGATGCGCGTTATAGCAGACCATATCAGAACTATCGCATTTTCAATAACTGACGGACAACTTCCATCAAACGCAAAAGCCGGATACGTAATCAGAAGAATTCTGAGAAGAGCGGTAAGATACGGTTATACTTTCCTTGGTCGTCGTCATCCGTTCATGTATCAGCTAATTCCTTCACTTATAAAATCTATGGGTTCGGCATATCCTGAACTTTCTGACCAACAGTCCTTAATCGAAAAAGTTATTAAGGAAGAAGAGGATTCATTCCTGCGTACTCTGGAAACAGGCATCAAACTTCTTGATAAATTAATGGTTGAAACCAAATCTACAGGCTCAGTAACGCTGGCTGGGAAAGATGTATTCACATTGTATGACACATTCGGTTTCCCGGTTGATCTGACTGAGTTAATATTAAGAGAAAACGGACTGAATGCAGATCTGGAAGGTTTTGAAAAAGAAATGCTTCAACAAAAGGAAAGAGCAAGAAATGCTGCTGCTGTTGAAACCGGTGACTGGGTAATAATAAAAGATAAAGAATCCGAATTTGTAGGATACGATTATACTGAATACGATGTTGAGATACTCAAGTATCGTCAAATGATACAAAAAGGTAAAAAGTTTTATCAGTTAGTTTTGGATAAAACTCCTTTTTATGCCGAAATGGGTGGTCAGGTAGGTGACTGCGGTTACCTGGAAAATGAAAATGAAAAGATAGTGATAGAAAATGTAAAGAAAGAAAACAATCTTAGCGTTCATATTACATCTTCACTACCTGCAGACCCAATGCAAGTATTCAAGGCTGTAGTTGACAGGAATAAAAGAACTGCAACTTCATCCAATCACTCTGCTACCCACTTATTGCATGAAGCACTAAGAGAAGTACTTGGTACACATGTTGAGCAAAAAGGTTCTTACGTTTCTCCTGAAAATCTCAGATTCGACTTCTCGCATTTTCAAAAAGTCACGAATGAAGAATTACGTGAAGTTGAAAACAGGGTAAATGCAGCTATCAGACGCAATATTTCTCTTGATGAACACCGGCATACTCCAATTAATGAAGCCAGAGAAATGGGTGCAATGGCATTATTTGGTGAAAAATACGGAGAAGAAGTACGTGTAATAAAATTTGGTACTTCGATTGAACTATGCGGAGGTACACATGTTAAATCCACCGGCGAAATCGGCAGTTTAAGGATTATAGCTGAGAGTTCTGTTGCCGCTGGAATAAGACGTATTGAAGCAACAACAGGAGCTAATGCAGATAATTTGTATCACAAATTCCAGGATGAAATCCGTAATTTAAAGGAACTACTTAATAATGCTCCTAATATAGTATCTGCTATAGAAAAACTAATGGCAGAAAATCACGAATACAGTAAGAAAATTGAGGCTGTTGAAATTGAAAAAGCTGCTGTTTTAAAGAAGAAACTCATTAGCGATGCTGTTGATTTTAATGGAATTAAATTAATTAGTTTTGAAGGAGAAGCCTCAGCTGAAACAATAAAAAATATAGCATTTCAGATTAAAGCTGAAATCAGCGGATCATTTGCATTTATTTCAGGAAGTATTTCAGATGAAAAACCATTGCTGACGTTAGCGTTAAGCGATGACCTGGTATCCAGGGGTATGAATGCCGGAAATCTTGTCAGAGAAGCGGCTAAACTTATCCAGGGAGGTGGCGGAGGGCAGCCTCATTTCGCCACAGCCGGAGGTAAAAATGTAAAAGGTTTGTCTGATGCTGTCAAACTTATAAATGAAAACATAAAGCAAGTAGCGACTAAATAGATAGCGGCCTGATTTGTAAAAAAACGATATTCCCAAAAACCGGAATTGAATAAGGACTGTTCTTTAAGCCGAACAGTCCTTATCTTTTATAATTGATTTTAATCATCTGAAATAATCTGGTTATTAACCCTCATCGATTGCTAAAGGTTTCACAGTTTTCCCTTTAACCTTCATCAGAAGTATACCAACGCCAAGCCAGAATAATTCGCGAACACGGGTAACCAGGCTTATATATATTCCCAGGCTCCCGTTCATTGCCAAAGCCTTCAGGGCCAGAATGAAACCGCCCTCACGTGTGCCCACCTGCATAGGAGAGAAAAATAAAATATTAGCAAATAAACTCATGAATCCGTATATGACCAGAGATTGAAATACAGTGACATCAATATTGACGGATAAAAGTATAAAATAGACTTCAAGGCAATTGCACAAACGTGCAATAAACTCTAAAGTCAACGCCGACAAAAATACTTTTCTCCTTTTATTATAAAGATGAGAAATCTGCAAATCGATTTTTATAAGCTTCCCATTATACTTTTTACAAAAAGGTACCACCCAGCGTTTCAGAAAAGGAACTTTGGCAAGAATATCAAAAAGCTTGACTGTCAAACCTTTTTTATAACCTCTCCATAAAAGAAATAACAAAACCAAAAAGACCACAAAAGAAGAGAGAAAAATAATTCTGAGTTTAAGTCCCATCGGTAATAATAATGCAGCCGCTATTAATGCTAAAGCCCAAAGAATAAAGTGTGCGGTCATCTGAGTCATCGTATAAAGCAAAACAGATGATGTCGCTTTCTCCATACCAAAGACCGACTTGAACTCCATTATCTTATAAGGATCGCCTCCGAGAAAGCCAAGAGGTGTAGCTGATCTCACAGCGAAACCACTTATATTTATTTTTAATACATTTAAAAAGGAAAGGGATTTACTATTAGGGTCATCATCTCTGATTAT
This sequence comes from uncultured Bacteroidales bacterium, assembly GCA_964500535.1. Taxonomy (GTDB): domain Bacteria; phylum Bacteroidota; class Bacteroidia; order Bacteroidales; family UBA1402; genus UBA8389. The sequence goes on along the minus strand of CAZCPI010000088.1, from coordinate 2,592 downwards.
CATGTTAAATGCTAACGTATTAATCATGAATACAGGCACCCACATACCTATGATTACAAAAAACCACCAACCGGTTTTTGAAACGTTATCAACAATCTCATCAAATCCTATACTCCATACCATAAGGACTATAGCGACAATCCCAATAAAAAAGAATATATTTTTTATAGTTGTAGATGCGTTCTTCATTTTATCTACAAATAATGGAGTTATTTATTAAGGTTAGCGCACATTTTTTCATGGCGTCTGATAGCAATAAATAATAATGGATTCAGGACCAGTATTTCAAAACCAAAATATATCCATGGCAATCCAAAAAGAAGAGTTATCAGCATAACAATGCTTCTTGTATTAAATGCAAAGCTATCAAGAAGCGGCATCATTTTCAAACTTTCATATCTGAAAGAACTTACAACTTCATCAGGATAGCCTTCAGGATATTCATTATTAAGTTTATTAACATACTTTCTCAACTCTGGAGTACTCCTCTGCTGATTAAGAGTATAAATAGTATAAAGCTTGAGAAACATTTT
>CAZCPI010000088.1:0-1959 GCA_964500535.1 uncultured Bacteroidales bacterium | reverse complement strand
TTTTTCAATAATACTGCAAATTGGTATGCAACCGGTCTGTAAAAATGACGATCCAGAAAGTTTTCAGTATCCCAGGATTTCAAAGACTCTTTAAATTTATCAGGTTTTCTCTTGCTCATTATAATTAACTATTTTGGTATTTCTTCAAATATTCATCGATAACTGTGTATCTGCTTCTGATTTTCTTCGCATAAGGTAATATTTCAAAGAAATCATCATCACTAAATAATACATTTTCGCGTATACAATCCATTAAACCGATTTTTGTGAAGAAAGTATTTAATCTTTCAAATTCTTCAATATCTTCTCTGATATATTTTTCAATCATTAACTGAGCCCATGAAACCTGCAGACCATGCATAGTTGATTTTTCAGGAAAGAACTCATCAATAGCATGACTGATCAAATGCTCTGAACCGCTGGCTGGTCTCGAAGATAAAGCAAGATTCATAGATAAGCCGGATATGATCAATCCGTATGATAACTTTTCTATAAAAAGATTGGTTTGAAGGTCTTCTTTTTTAAAATTTAAAATACCGTCCACACACATTTTTGATAACAAGAGTGAAAAACTGTCTATTTTTTCACCCTTTACCTCTATGCCTAACATACAATCCTTTACAGCACTCAGATTTGAAACCAAATCTCCAATACCTGCAAGAAGAAGCATTTCAGGAGACTGTCTGATAATATTGGTGTCAACAATTATCCCAATCGGGGAAGTTACTCCAAAGCTCTTTTTTACACCATTCTCCTGCAATCTGGCAATGGGAGAATAAATTGCATCATTTGAGAGAGTTGATGGCATACTTATGAACGGATTGTGGTACTTAGTGCCATAAACTTTAACAAAGTCGATTACACTTCCGCCACCGAAAGCCACAAATAATGCATCTCTGAAAGACTCATCATAGGCAATTTCATCAATTTCCTCAAACTTGCCTCCCTCAATAAAAACAATTTTGTAAAATATTTCTTTTGGTAAAAAATCATCATAAATATCCATCAGTTTTTCCTGAGTGAACAAAATGATTTTTTCAAAGTAAATGTGATTTTTCTTCAATAAAGGACTTACATCATGGGCAATATTCTCACCTATCTCGACTATCGCCGGCATACTAATGTCCCTGTAAAACATATCAGCTGTTTTTAATTTTTAGTATCAGATCTGAGGTACTTATCCCTTTTGTATATGGCAAATATACAAATTCTATTGAATTTTCCTCTACAAATTCAGGCGTTAACCTTATCTGGTCCATATAAGAATCACCGGTCCAGTCATCTCCATGAACAATTGTATTAACACCATACTTTAGTATTACTTCCTTATTGTCAAAATCATTTATAATAAAAGCCTCATCAACATACCTGCAGGCCTTAATTACTTCCAGTCTGTCATTTTCTGACAAAAATGGCCTGCGTTTATATTTTGAAACCATTTCGTCACCATTTATGGCAACTACAAGCTTATCACCGAGTGCTCTGGCTCTTTCCAATAATTTCACATGTCCGGAATGAAAAAGGTCAAATACCCCTACTACATATATAATCTTCATAAAAAATCGATAATAATCCCGCAAAAGTACAAAAAACTAAGCAATAAAGTCATCCTTAAAATTTATAAGATATACTTTTTCGGTAGCTCTTGTAAATGCTGTATATAACCACCTGTAATATTCAAGTCCCATACGTTCTTCTGTTACATATCCCTGATCAATATAGACTTCTCTCCACTGACCACCCTGCGCTTTATGACATGTAAAAGCATATCCATATTTAACCTGCAGAGCATTTAGCCAGGGATCATTTCTCAAAGCAAGATACAGCTCACGTTTCGTCTTACAATATGGAGAATAATCCTCAAGCACATCATTAAATAACTTTTCCTGTGAGGCTTTATCCAGAGCAGGAGCTTCAGCGAATAATGAATCAAGTAAAATTCTGGCTTCAAGCTCCCAT
>CAZCPI010000087.1:0-9954 GCA_964500535.1 uncultured Bacteroidales bacterium | reverse complement strand
CATCAAATCGAAGCCCGCAGAGATACAGACAACCTCAAAGGATGCTTTTAGTCTCGTTAGGATATGAAATATAAAGGACTAATTAAAATATTTTCTTTGCTTCTTATTTTTTTGGTTTCATCAAAAGAAGCTTATCCTCAGAAAATAACTCACGAGGCCGCAATTAGTGCGTATATTTACAATTTTATACAAAACATTCACTGGTCTGATGAAAGTAATCTTAGCGAGTTTAATGTGCTGGTTTTTGACAATACTGATTCAGGTTATAAAGATTTTTATGCACTTTCGAAACTAAAAAAAATCAGGGATAAAAAAATAAATGTTCTGGTTTCAACATTATCGGAAAATATTTCAAAAGCTCAATTGATTTTTATTCCCAAAAAAAATGAATCAGGATATATCAAAATATTTGATCAGGTTGAGGGCAAAAACTGTCTTATAGTGAGTGACAGATATAAAGATAGTAGATTGATAATGATAAATTTTATTTTGTCCACCGAAGGAAATTTATTATTTGAAATTAACAGGTCAAACATACTTAATCAAAAGTTGCAGACAACAGCTGAACTAGTACTTATGGGTGGCTCTGAAGTTGATGTCATTTCCCTGTTTCAGGAAGGTCAGGTTAATTTTAGAAGTTTGCAGAAACACAGCTCTGAATTGGAGACTAATATTGAAAAAATGAGAAATGGATTGGTTTCACTGGAAGAATCAATACAGATTAAAAATAATGAAGTCAAAAAAAGCAAGGATAGTATTATTATTTCATCCTTACTTATAGCAAAACAGGAAAAAACTTTAAAAAACCAAACTTTACTGCTTGAAAGCCAGCAACAAAACATTATCCGACAAAACCGTCAGCTAACAAAACAAAAAAGAATATTTGATCTTAAAAATAAGGAACTTGAACAACAAAAGATAGCACTAAGTTCAGGTGAAAATAAACTTAAAGAACAGGATATCAAGATCAAACAAAGCGATAAAAAAATTCTGGCACAATCAGAAGAAATGAGAAATCAAGGTGTTACAATAAGCAGGCAGAGGCTATTGCTTTATTCATTAATAATCATAGTTCTATTTATAATTTTGGCTATAATTCAATTATTCATAAACAACAAGCAGAAGATTAAAATTAATAAAGAACTTGAAGAAAGAGTTTCTGCCAGAACTAAGGAACTCCAGGTAATAAATAATAAACTTCAAATTGAGCTGGATGAAAAAGAAAAAGTTGAAAAGAAACTTAAAACTTTCAACGAGGCAATTCAACAAAGCAATTCTTCGATAATTTTCACTGATACTTCGGGGAATATAGAGTTTTCGAACAATCAGTTTAAAACTGAAATTGAAATTACATATGAGTTTAATTCCGAAGAAGACCTGTTTATCTTTAAGGATAGACACATAAATGAAACGCTTTTCAGTGAAATAAAAAAATGCATTTTAAAAGATAATCTTTGGAAAAAAGTATATGAACTTCATTTAAAAGATGGTTCTTCCATATGGATAGATAATGTCATATTTCCTATATACAATAAGGCCGGAGTTATCAGTAATTATGTCTTCATTTTTGATAATACGACGGAGAAGAAAAAAATTCATGACGAATTACTCATATCAAAGGAAAGAGCAGAGGAAAGTGACAGATTAAAAACCACATTCCTCCATAATATATCTCACGAAATCAGAACTCCAATGAATGCGATTATTGGTTTTTCTGAATTTTTAAGAGACGATAGTTTATCCGCTGAAAAAAGAGATACATACATAAATATTATAAATCAGAGCGGAAATCAATTACTGGCAATTATCACCGATATTCTGAATGTTGCCTCTTTGGAGGCAGGTAGTGAAGTAATAATTAATAATACTATTAACCTGAACTCTGTTTTCAGGTTACTCTATGATCAATTTTCTCAAAAATGCACTGTTAAACATTTGATTTTAAACTACAAAACCGGACTACCGGATAATAAGGCCAATATTGTTTGTGATGAATTGAAATTATCGACAATTCTTACTAATCTGATAAACAATGCTATAAAATTTACAGAAAAAGGCACAATCGAATACGGATATTCTATAAAAAACGGAAATCTGGAATTTTATGTCGAAGATACCGGAATTGGTATACCCAGGAATATGCAGAATATGATTTTTGAAAGATTCAGACAAGTTGAAACCAAAAATATTGTAAAGACAGGTGGTTCAGGACTGGGACTTTCTATTGCAAAAGAATATGTAGAATTGATGGGTGGAAAAATATTTGTAGAGTCAGTACCGGAAATGGGATCGGTTTTCACATTTACACTCCCCTTCCAAAAACCTGAAAAAGAAGAATTATCAAACAAGAAAGAAGATGTTCTGAAATATTTTTACAGTATAAAGGATAAATCTGAAAAAACGATCTTGATAGCTGAAGATGATGAATTTAATTTCAGACTACTTAAAGAAATACTGCGGGAATATGATTTCAGGATTGTAAGAGCATCAACAGGATTGGAAGCTGTTGATTTTTGTACTAAAGAAAAGCCAAGTATCGTACTAATGGACTTGAAGATGCCCGTAATGGATGGTTATGAAGCCACAAAAAAAATAATGATTCTTTACCCTGATTTACCTGTACTTGCACAATCTGCCTATAATACAGACTCTGACATAAAAAAAGCCTTTGAATCAGGTTGTTCCGGATTTATAAGTAAGCCAATCAAAAGAAAAGAATTACTTACTCTGATAAGTGAAAAAATCTAAAGTATAAAATCAGGGAATTAACAAATCAGGTAGCGGAGTCGGGAATCGAACCCGGGTCTCAACCGTGAGAGGGTTGCGTGCTAGGCCACTACACTACACCGCCGTTTGTTTGATGCACAAATTTAAATATTTTTTTTTTGAAAAGATAAAAAGTGAACAAAAACAATATTACTCCTTGTTCGGAAATCTTAAATGAAAGGTTGTACCTTCTCCCGGTTGACTTTCAACCCACACCTCTCCTTTATGTTTTTTCACATACTCCTTGCACAAAAGCAAACCAAGACCGGAGCCTTTTTCTTTTGACGTTCCTGGTGTACTGATATTTGCATCAATCCTGAAAAGACTCTTAATTTTTTCTTTGCTCATACCCACACCATTATCTCTGACCATAAAATGTACACCGGAAAAATTATCATTTTCTCCAATCATAACAGTTATTGGACTTCCACCCACAGGTGTAAATTTTAAAGCATTAGTCAGAAGGTTTCTGATTATGGTTGAAAGCATATTCTCATCTGCATAGATCTTAGTGTTTTGTGGAATATCATTTATAATCGATACTCTCTTGTTTTCAGACGTGGCTATATTTATGCTTATGGAATGTTCAACACAAGCATGGAGAGAAATAACTGAAGGATAGAAATTAATAAAACCTCTTTGACAACGCGACCATTCAAGTAAATTTTCAAGTAAAGTATAAACTTCCGTTGAAGAATTTTTCATCGACAATAAAGACTCTTTTTTTTGTTCTTCATTTAAAGAACTTTCAGACTCATAATACAGTTGAATAAAGCTTTTTAAGGTACCTAAAGGATTTCTCAGGTCATGAGCAAGAATCGAAAGGAACTTATCTTTTTCAGCAATTGCCAGCTCAAGTTTTTTTGAATACTGATATACTTCTTCTTCAGCATCCTTTATTCTTGATATATCCTTCAGCATTTTCTTAGCTGAAGTTCTCCTGCTTAATTCAAAAAAATAAATACCAGTTACTGAACTTACTGTTGAAAATAAAATATTAAAAATATCAATCAGATTAAATCTCACAGGTCCGATAATATCAATTTTTATTATAAGGAAACCGATAACATAAGTATAAAAAAGAGCAACAATTAGAAATGAAATTCTACCACCAATAAGAAAAAAGGACATTATTGGAACAACAATCAACCATAAAAGATATGATTCATCAAAAGCGTTTAAATGGAGATTAAAAAGTAAAATAAAAATTATTACAAACACAGAAAAGTAGGAGAAGGTTCTTACCTGATGAGTTCTGTGGAAAAAAAACAAAACAAAAGCTGATAAAAGAATACCTGTGATGTTGACAATCGCTAATTTATAGTTGTCAAACATAAATAAATTAAAGAATGAATAAACACAACTGAATACTAAATTCAACATCAAAGAGACATTGATCATAATGACTATCCAGTACTCAGGATCATCTTTCTTAAAATGATTATCGTTTGAAAAAAAACTATATATGTAACCAAGTTTCATTATCTTAGTTTTATATCATTTATCGGCAAACCAATATACACTTTAAAAATTAAAAAAACTGCTAAATGTGAACTATTTTTTTTTATTAAGTTCTTGCTTTTAAAGATTCAAATAATGCTCTGATATTAATTGGTGGAATATCCGGTAAAATTGCCTCATGACTCGGAGAAATAATTAATCCTGTCGGAAAAATATTTTTTAATTCTTTTACCTTTTGTTGTATATCTGACGGAGTTCCGTTGACAAGTAAGTACTGAGCATCAACTCCACCACAAAACGAAACTTTGTCACCAAAATTAAACTTAAGACCTTGCGGCTCCATTTTGGCTGCAAGTGCCTGAATAGGATGTATAACATCAACACCACAATCAATCAAATCAGGAATTATATCAAAAATAGAGCCACAGGAATGATGAATTACCTTTAGACCATATTTTTTGGCCTGAGCAACAAGTTTTCTTGTGCCGGGTAATACAAATTGTCTGATTGAATCAGGGTCGACCATAAGACCACACTGACTTCCCAAATCATTGCCAATTAATACAGCATGCAACTTTCCTTTTGTTGCTTCGTAGAATATTTCGTTAGCCTGAAGATAAAAATCACAAATCCTGTCTATTACTGCTTTAAACATTTCAGGCTCTGTCATCATACGCATTAGAGCCTCTTCCATCCCAAATGCTGAACATGCATCCTGGAAATGAGCAGACCAGATAACTCCCAATACAACATATCCCTCAGGCACTTCATTTACCGCCTTCCAACATTCAGCGGGATCAATATATTTTTTTGGATCCGGCCATGGAAATTTATCAACATCAGAAGGATTGTGATAATCCTCAAAAAAACCAGGAGCCGTTAAAGTCCTTTCATCAACTGAACTGCCTTTTTTCTTTGCAAAATCAAAAGCTGCATAAATAGCATCAGAGACCGGAGAATGATATGGCATCTCAACAGGATAAACATCATCGTCAATACAAGCTTTTAAGTCTTTCATATTTTTAACGCCAAAATACTCAAACAAAGCCGGTATCGCATGATGGTCAGGAATACCAAGCCAGGAAGCCGGTCTGTCAACCGGTTTTCTTTCAATTGTAGCAAAAAAACGTTCAATATGATTCATAAACTACATGTTTGAAAGTTGAATAATATGAGATGCGACAAAAGCTGCTGTCTCTGTACGAAGACGGGTTTCTCCTAGAGATACAGAAATAAAGCCGTTGGATTCAGCGATTTCGACTTCTTCCTGACTGAAATCACCTTCAGGTCCGATAAGAACAAGTACAGGCTCTCCTCCTTTACAAATATTCTTCAGTAATGGTTTTTGACCTGCAATGCAATGACAAATATATTTTTGCCCAACGAAAGGCTGTTTAACAAACTTTTCAAAATCGGTAAGCTCCTGTATCAATGGTTTCAATGCTTTTACAGATTGTTTCAACGCAGAAACTATTATCCTGTCAACCCGCTCTGTTTTAATAGTCTTCCTTTCAGAATAACGTGATTTGATAAAAGCGAAACCTCCTACTCCGACTTCGGTTGCTTTTTCAATAAACCATTCAACTCTTTCAGGATTCTTTGTAGGACAAAGTGCTATATGTGAAAAATATGGCCCGGAATTATCTTTAACAGTTTCAGTAATTTCAAAACAACAATGTTTCGGATGCGCTTCTACAATGGTTGCTTTGTAGAAAAAGCCTTTACCATCAAGTAAACCAATCTCATCTCCGGCTTTCATCCTAAGCACTTTTACACAATGCATGGATTCCTCTTCTGAAAGACAAGGGTTATTTTTTATGTCCGGACAATAAAAAAGAGCCATAATAATTATATGAACATACCAACAATAGTAGCAGACATGCATGAGACCAAAGTACCAGCAAGCACAGCAAATGCACCATACTTAGTAAGCCATGGTCTGGTAGAAGGAGCAAGCGAACCAATCCCCCCTATCTGAATACCGATAGAACTAATATTTGCGAAACCGCAAAGCATATATGTTGACATAATAACAGATCTGGGATCTGTCAATAAGCCGTGCTGAATCAACCTGTTTAAACTCTCATAAGCCACAAACTCATTCATAATCGTCTTTTCTCCAAGCAATTGTCCAACAGCAATAGCATCCTGTGGGGAAATTCCCATTATCATAACCACAGGTGAGAATAAAAGACCAACAATGAACTGAAAATTAACCTCAGTATATCTGCCGGCCGAAACTTCTGAAATAAACTTGTTTAGTATAAAATCACCACCGAGATTTACACTCAAAATATTGACAACAGCAACTACAGAAAGGCCTGCAGAAACCCAGAATGCAATTTTAAATTTGGCAGATGTCTTCTTTTTTACCCACACCAAAGATCCAAAAATTAGCAAACAAAGCAAAGCAATACCCATTATAACTCCGGCAACTGAATAACTGCCAATAAATTTTGATACGATATAATTGGCAAATGCCACGAAAGCAATAAAAACCAACAACATACCCGCAACATTAACAGCAAGCTTCAAGCCGTCAGTGGTTCCATTAGAGATAGCATCAAGAATATTAGTGCCAACCTGATTTTTTTCGACAGTGGTAGTTTCATTAACTTTCTCAGTTTGAGGTAATATAATTTTTGCAAAAACCACAGCACCCGGAGCTGCCATTATTGATGCTGAAAGCAAGTGCTTGGCAAAAGCAAGCTGAGTAACAGGGTCTCCACCACCTAACATCCCAATATATGAAGCCATGACACCGCCTGCAATAGTAGCCATTCCGGCTGTCATTACAAGGAAAATTTCAGAAACATTCATCCTACCCAAATAGCCCTTAATCAACAAAGGTGATTCAGTCTGCCCAAGAAAAATATTACCGGCAACAGTCAGTCCTTCAGCTCCTGAAACCTTAAGAATCTTTCTCAAACACCACGAAATAACCTGTACAACTTTTTGAATCACATTCAGATAATACAAAAGACTTGTAAGAGCCGAAAAGAAAATAATTGTAGGCAGTACCTGAAATGCAAAAATATATCCGAAAGACTCAGTATTCAGAATTGAGCCAAAAAGAAAAGAAGCCCCGGCACCTGTGAAGCTCATAATCTTGACAAAGATCTTTCCGACAAAATCGAAAACAATTTGCACAGGCGGTAAATACAAGACTGAAACCGCTAAAACTACCTGAGTTACCAACCCTATAACAACTATCTTCCAGTCAATCTTCTTACGATTCCTGCTAAATACAAAAGCAATAAGTAAAAGAATAAAAATGCCAACTACTCCCCTGAGAAACGAAGAAACAGTTATACCAGTAAGCTGGCTTATATTAAGTTGTTCAAGCATGATATTATTTTAAAAAGTTATCCGCGACAAAAATAAAAAAAAGACCGTCCATTTAAGACAGTCATATGAATTATTTTTAATCTTTTCTTTTATAATCAATAAAACAGATTGGTATAAAAAAAAGAAGGTTGTCTCACGACAACCAATCTTCCTTAACCTTAAATCTAATACCATGAAAAACACAGTACAAAGATACGGAAAATATTGATATACACAAATTTTCCGCCCTTAAAAATTCAAATATTAACACGATTTAACTATTGGTGTATTTTTTACACTTATTGAGGCTTTTATCAGACAATTTTCTCCTGCGATTCACCAGCAACAGATACAAAGGAAAGATTCCCGCTTTTTAATTCATGATAAATCTTAAGACATGCGTAAGCATCCAAAGCAGCGTAATTTTGTTGAGCTGTAGTAAGTTGAGACGCCTCCCAATTTGATAAACGCTGAGATTTGGAAATTTTTTTATTAAAAATCAGAGCATAAATTTTTTGAAGGCTGCTGTCTTCGATTCCAAAAGACTTCACATAATCCTGAAGGTCAATAAATCCTCTGGGTTCCAGATTATTATATCTGGCTCTTAACATTATGAAATCATCCTTCAAAGACAATCCTATTTTTTTTATTCTTGTATTTTTGAAAAATTCATTCAGTTCTTCCGGGAATCCCAGAACGTTTAATCTGAATAAAAAACAAACGTCTCCGTTTGAAATCTGGAGTAAAGCAACCTTATTTTTTTTTCCTTTTGTAAATACCGGTTTGGTTTCAGTATCAATACCTACAATCTTTTGTTGATTCAAAAAATTCATAGCATTTTTAAAACCTGAAACATTGTCAACTACCAATATCGATCCGGGATAAAATTCATGGGGATATTCGTTGACTTCCTCTTTTGATATGGATGTCCTACATGTCCTCATCTTGTCTTTCAGTATCGGTATAGTATACTTCATGTAATGCACGTAATACATTTACAATCGATCTACCCCAAAAAGATGCAAAATTATTTTTGCATATAAATAGTGCTTCATTCATTGCATATTCATTTCCCTGCCGGAATGTTTCGACGAAATTGTAAAGGTCCTGCCAGATGTCAGCTATGTCTTCGGAAATGCTTGCCAGATAATTATCAGTTTCCTGCGATGGAGCGTTCCTTAAAATTTCAAGGTAATTATCATCAGAACCCAAAAAATCCCTTACAGATGATGCAATGCTTTCATATTGCATTTCAGTAGCAAATATTTCGGGCTGATTTTCATCAAAAGATTCAATATCAGGAAGAAGGGAACCTTTCAGATACAACAAAGGAAGCAAACGAACCATTGTTTCCACAAACCTGGATTTTTCGATCACCTCAAGTTGATCTAAAAAATCACAATAAGATTTTGCTACAGCAACAAATTCTATAGTGTTTTTCGAATATACCGGATCAGGGTTATTTTTAGAATCCTTCATCTCAAATCTGTAATTTATTGCAAAATTAAAAAAAATGCTCATTCAAAATTCACAATGTTCATTTAAAAACAAAAACTGTATTAATTCCAATTATTGTTTTTTGTATTTTTGTTGTGAGTAAATCAAGTAATGATAGATGGAAAAAAATAAAAAACGAAGAACAAAAGCACCCGTGACAGGAAAAAGCCCCGCTTTTTTGGAATTCTGGACAAAAAAGGAAACGAAAATTGCATCCGGGGTGTTAGTGCTCAGTATAGCATTGTACCTTACTATTATTTTTCTATCATTTATTTTTACCGGTAGTTCTGATTTCAGTTTAGTTAAAGATCTGCAATTTTCGGAAATTAATAAACTTGATGGTGATATCAGAAATTTCGGCGGGTCTCTCGGAGCATGGACTTCAAACATAATAATCAATCACTGGTTTGGTTTCCCGTCATTATTTATGATAGCATTTATCTGGCTTTGCGGTTTAAAGCTAATCGGTGTTTTCCGTGCGGGTCTGGTTAAATACTTTCTACTTTTCACTATAGCAATGATTTGGCTTTCACTCGCACTTGGTTTTTTCTTTAAACCTCTTTACAGTGAAACCTTTCTTTCATGGGGTGGTGCACATGGTTATTCGGTCAGCGAGTGGCTGATACAAAAAACCGGTTACCCCGGAGCCGCCATTATTATACTTGCATCATTGATTATTTTTCTGATTTTCTCTAAACCGGTTTCATCCAGACTTTTTGTAACTAACAGTAAAAAGAATAAAACTGATATTACGGATATTGCTGACTCCGGAGTCAATGAAAAGTTGAACGGAGAAATTCCTGATGAGTATGAAGAGAGCTGGACAGGAAAAACAACAGACACATATAAACCTGCAAATCAAGATGTTGAAAGCAAGGATTTCTCAGCTGCTGAAGCTGAAGA
>CAZCPI010000086.1:0-9974 GCA_964500535.1 uncultured Bacteroidales bacterium | reverse complement strand
ATGATAATGAACCGGCTCGTCATAAATTATTAGATCTTATAGGCGATCTGGCTTTAACGGGCAAGCCTTTGAAAGGTCACATAATTGCTACGAGACCCGGTCATAAGATCAACAATAAGATGGCCAGACTTATACGCAGGGAAATCAAGAGACTGGATGTAATGATACCTATGTATAATCCTGATGTTCCTCCAATTATTGATAATAAAAGAATAAAACAATTATTACCCCACCGCTGGCCTATTCAACTTGTCGACAAAGTTATTGAACTTAGTGATCACCATATTGTGGGAATCAAAAATGTGACAGGTAACGAAGAAATTTTCAATGGACATTTCCCTGATGAACCCATTATGCCAGGAGTATTGCAAATTGAAGCGATGGCTCAGACAGGCGGACTATTAATTTTGAATAACCTGCCCGATCCTGAATGTTACTCAACTTATTTCCTTAAAATTGACAATGTCAAGTTCAGGCATAAGGTTGTTCCCGGTGACACTCTTATTTTCAGACTGGACATGATTTCCGAAATGAAAAGAAACATAGTTTCAATGAGAGGGTATGCATTTGTCGGTGATAAGATTGTTTCAGAAGCTGAATTTATGGCACAACTAATTAAAAATAAATAATATAAAAAAGTTCAAACCTGTTTTGGGCAGGTAATTTCATTTATGATAAATCAATTAACAAACATCCACCCTGAAGCAAAAATAGCAGATAACGTCACGATTGATGCTTTTGTCACTATTGATAAGAACGTTATTATTGGTGAAGGCACCAGGATAATGTCAAACGTAACAATTTTAGAAGGAACCAGAATCGGGAAAAACTGTATTATATTTCCAAATGCGGTTCTTGGGGGGATACCTCAGGATTTAAAATTTGCCGGAGAAGAAACTACTGCCGAGATTGGTGATAATACAACTATCAGAGAATATGTAACGATTAACAGAGGCACTGCTGCCAAAGGCAAAACTGTTGTTGGTAACAATTGCCTGATAATGGCATATTGTCATGTTGCTCATGATTGTGTTGTTGGTAACAATATAATTATGTCCAACTGTACTCAACTTGCCGGAGAAGTAATCTTAGATGATCATGCAATTATTGGTGGAGGCACTTTAATACATCAATTTTCTCATATTGGTGCACATACTATGATACATGGAGGTTCAAAAATAAATAAGGACGTGCCACCATTCATCAAAGCCGCCAGAGAGCCTATTGCTTATTGTGGAATAAACTCGATTGGTCTCAGAAGAAGAAATTTTTCAAACGAAAAAATACAGGAAATTCAGGAAATTTATCGTTATCTTTACCAATCAGGACTCAATAACAGTGATGCAATTGAAAGAATTGAAGCTGAGTTACCTGCTACTAAAGAACGTGATGAGATAATTATTTTTGTAAAAAATTCTCAGCGCGGTATTATTAAAGGATATTTTTAACTGAAAAATTTTTATTTCATGGTAATAAAATTCAGAATCTTATCAGATGAGGTTGACAATTTCGTCCGTGAGATTGCCATTGATTCAGAAGCTAGTTTTCTCGATCTTCATAACGCCATACTTGACAGCGTCGGTTATACTAAAGACCAGATAACTTCATTTTTCATCTGTAATGAAGATTGGGAAAAAGAAAAAGAAATTACTCTGATTGAAATGGACAGTAGTCCTGAAAATGACAGCTGGATAATGGAAGAAACCAAAATCAGTGATTTGGTTGAAGATGAAGATCAAAAACTAATTTTTGTATTTGACTACATGACTGAAAGGTCTTTTTTTATTGAAGCATTCCAGTTTATCCCAAATAAGAATATTGAAAAACCTAAGTGTATCGTATCAGAGGGTGATGCTCCTGAACAATTTATCGGATTTGAAGAAATTACTCCGGACCAGACCGGCAAATTGAATCTTGATGATGATTTTTATGGAGATCAGGATTTTGATATTGATGAAATAGATTCTGAAGGTTTTTCAGGTCTTGACGATCTTCCTGATCCTAATACTTTTGAATAGTGGATGGAAAAGGGTAAAACAAACCCTGTGAAAACATTAATAGTCCTTACCGGCCCAACCGGAGTCGGTAAGACTGAATTAAGCCTTAATTTGGCTGAATCATTGTCTTCACCAATTATCTCATGTGATTCAAGGCAGATTTTTCGTGAAATTCCGGTCGGAACTGCCGCTCCGACAGAGGAACAACTTCATAGGGTCAGGCATTATTTTGTCGGATGCAAATCTATTCATGAATACTATAGTGCTGCAAAATATGAAAACGATGTAATAAGTCTTTTGGATGATGAATTATTCAAAAGTAATGATACAGTGCTAATGACCGGTGGTAGTATGCTTTATATTGATGCTGTTTGTCGTGGCATTGATGACATGCCGGACGTGGATGAAGATCTTAGAAAAAATCTTATTCAAAGATATAATACCGAGGGCATTGATAATATTCTTGCAGAGCTAAAACTCCTTGATCCTGACTATTACAGGACGGTTGACCTAAAAAATAGCAAAAGGGTTATACATGGCCTTGAGATATGTCTGATGACAGGAAAACCTTATTCTCAATACAGAACAGGAAAAATTAAGCAGAGATCTTTTGATATTATAAAAATATGTCTGGACAGAGATAGAAATGATCTTTATAAAAGGATTGATGTTCGTGTTGATAATATGATTAAAAGTGGCCTGCTGGACGAAGCGGCGGCTCTTTATGAATTCCGGTCACTAAACTCACTTAACACTGTAGGTTATAAGGAAATATTTGCATATATGGATGGTTTATGCACACTTGATGAAGCAGTAAAAAATATCAGGAATAACACACACAAATACGCCAGAAAGCAACTAACCTGGTTCAGGAAAGATCCGGACTATAAATGGTTTCATGCAGACAATAATGACGAAGTCATTAAATATCTGTCAGAAAAGCATCATTTTATATTGTAATAGGAAGCTATGATTTTTGAGAAAGTCCCGACAGGTAATATCTTTTTCAAATAAACTGAAAGCTTTTGCTCAAAAGTGGAAATTATATATCTGTTATGAGGCTTTTTACATTCAATAATTTTCACGAGCTTTTTAGCAAGCATTATTGGTTTACCTCCGTTGTTTTCATCATTCTCATATTTGGCTCTTGATATTTCAAATTGCTTATCATAAGGGCCGTCTTTTACTACGATATTAATTCTGTTTGCCGTATTGCTGGTATGAAAATCTCCAGGATTTATAACAACTACCTTTATATTGAACTGACTAATCTCCATCCTCAGTGATTCACTCAAGCCTTCAATTGCGAATTTACTTGCAGAATAAAATGGTTGAAAAGGTAGCCCCATCAGCCCTCCTATTGAGCTGAAATTTATTATTGTACCGTAATTTTGTTTACGCATATAGGGTAAGACAGACTGCAACATAAAGACAAGACCATTAACATTGGTTTCCATCTGGCGTTTAAATAGATCTGCAGGCGCTTCTTCTATCGGCCCTCCCAGATGCATTCCTGCATTGTTTACAAGTACATCAATCCTGCCTTCATTTTTAATTACAGTATCAACGGCTTCTTTTATCGAAACCGGATCAAGTAAATCCATCTTTAAAACCTTCACTGATGGATGAACTTCACATTCTTTTCTTACTGTACCATAAACAATATGCCCCTTTGCGGCCAGTAAAGCTGAGGTTTCCTTGCCAAAACCTGAAGAAACGCCTGTTATCAAAATTACTTTACTCATACAAATAAAAATTTGAAAAAAAAGCTGTCGTTTAAGACAGCTTTTAAATTATTTACAATACATTAAGTTCTTTTGCTACTTTTGTTATCTTTTCAACTGCTTCATTGACCTGATCAAACGTATGAGTCGCCATCAGCGAGAACCTGATCAAACTTCGTCCGGGAGGAACCGCAGGTGAAATTACGGGATTAATGAAAACTCCCTGATCAAGCAATATTCTTGTCATTCTGAGAGCTTTTTCATCATCTCTTACAAGTAAAGGTATAATTGGTGTACAGGAATGACCTGTATCAAATCCATTTTCATCAAATTTCTTCTTTGCATGATTTGTAACATCCCACAAATGTTGAATCCTTTCCGGCTCACGAACCATAATATTCAACGCTGCTAAAGCTGCAGCAACAGAAGCTGGCGTCATACTTGCACTGAAAATCAATGACCTTGAATTATGCTTCATAAAATCAATAACCTCCTTGTCAGCGGCAATATATCCACCAAGAGAAGCAAATGATTTTGAGAATGTTCCCATAATAAGTTCAACCTTGTCAGTAAGACCGAAGTGCGATGCTGTACCAGATCCGTTTTTGCCTATAACTCCTAAAGAATGTGCATCATCCACCATGACTGAAGCATTGTACTTTTCGGCTAATGCAACTATTTCAGGAAGTTTTGCGATATCACCTTCCATTGAGAAAATACCGTCAACAACTATTAGTTTACCCCTTTCAGGTTCACAAAGTTTCAACTTTTTCTCAAGTGAATCCATGTCATTATGTGCAAACTTTATCGGTTTAGAAAAAGAAAGTCTGCTGCCATCAATAATTGAAGCATGGTCATATTCATCAAGTAACAAATAATCATTTCTGCCTCCAAGTACTGAAACAACACCAAGATTTGTTTGAAAACCTGTACTATAAACCAATGCTCCTTCCTTTCCGGTTAATTGAGCAAGTTTTTCCTCTAACTCAATATGTATATCAAGAGTACCATTCAGGAAACGTGATCCGGCACAACCTGTCCCGTACTTTTCAACGGCTTTAATTGCAGCCTCTTTGACTTCCGGATGATTTGTAAGTCCTAAATAACTATTAGAACCAAACATCATCACATCTTTACCATTAATTTTTACAACCGTATGTTGATCTGATTCGATTGCGCGGAAATAAGGATAAACTCCGGCATTAATAAGTTCCTGCGGTACAGTGTAACTTTTGTATTTCTCTTTTAAAATCCCCATATATGTATTAATTCACAAAAATTTTATCCGTTTGATCTTGTCACGTAATAAAAAACTAAATACAGTCGTTTAGACGGGTCAAAAGTAATGATGTTATTTGTAAATTCAATCACGTTTGACCTAAAAAATGAAAATGCAGAATAAATCAAAATGTATATTTTTAATATTCAAGATATTACAATTTGATTAATTTTAACTCCATTTGATAAAAAATGGATAGAAACATGCAAATATGTCAAGCTTTACAACAATTTTTCAGAGAATATAGAGACTAAAAAACTTTTCTTTATAAGAATAAATAGAGTAAATTTGCATGCATTTTTAAAAATCATTTTAAGATAGAAATATCTGAACCGGAAAATAACCTATTATTCTCAAACTATGGCAGATAGCAAAGAAAAGTTATTTTCGGAATTCCCACCGGTTACCACTCAGGAGTGGATGGAAAAAGTCACTGCTGACTTAAAAGGTGCGGATTTCGAAAAAAAACTCGTTTGGAAAACCAACGAAGGATTCAGTGTAAGGCCTTTTTACCGCGCTGAAGATCTGGAAGGACTGAAAAATACAGACTCCCTTCCCGGTGAATTCCCTTATATAAGGGGTACAAAAACTGACAACAACTGGTTTGTACGTCAGGATATTGAAGTAAAAGACGTTAAAGAAGCCAATAAAAAAGCTCTTGATGTTTTAGGAAAAGGTATCACATCTCTTTGTTTTTCATTTTCAGGCAAGGGCTTCACAGCTGAAGATCTGGATCTTTTACTCAAAGATATTAAACTGGATTGTATTGAAATCAACTTCCGTAATTGTTACAAGGAAACGGTATCAATAGTTAAATTACTTAGCCAATACGTTAAGAAAAATAATTATGATCCTTCTAAAATCACGGGCTCTGTAAACTTTGACCCTTTTAAAGGCATTATTCTAAAAGGAAAAGAACTTGAAGCTGATTTAGCAAACGCGATTAAAGATGTAATGCTTGCATCTGAATCTTTACCTAAACTGAGAGTCTTTGGAGCTAATCCATACTATTTCAATAATGCAGGTGCTTATTGTGCTCAGGAGTTAGGTTTTGGTCTTGCTTACGGAAATCAATTTCTGGCGTCAGGCACAGAAGCCGGATTATCAGCAAAAGCTATTGCAAAAAAAATCAAGTTTAATTTTGGCGTTGGTTCCAACTATTTCATGGAAATTGCAAAATTCCGTGCAGCCAGAATGCTTTGGGCTCTTATTGTAGATGCATACCTTACAGATGAAGACTGTAAATGCTCTGCAAAAATGGTCATAAATGCATATACCTCAGAGTGGAATCAAAGTATATATGATGCATATGTTAATCTGCTCCGCAGTCAGACTGAAACCATGTCTGCCTCATTAGCAGGAGTTGATTCTATTGTAGTTGTTCCATTTGACAGTTCATATAAGACTTCTGATGACTTCTCTGAAAGAATTGCCCGTAACCAACAGCTGTTACTTAAGGAAGAATCACATTTCGATAAAGTTGTCGATCCATCTGCAGGTTCATATTACATCGAAAACCTTACTGCATCAATTGCAGAACAGGCATGGAAAATATTCCTTTCAGTTGATGAAAAAGGCGGATTCCTGAAATCAATTTTGGATGGAGCAATCCAGAATGAAATAAATGCAACTAATGATAAGCGCCTTGCTGCTATATCAAGCAGACGTGAAATTCTGCTTGGAACAAATCAGTATCCAAACTTCAACGAGTTTTCACTGGAAAAAATCGAAAACTCTGATAAAAATTGCTGTTGTTGTGCAAAGGATTCTTCTATACCTGTTCTTAAATTCAAACGTGGAAGCTCTGAATTTGACACACTTCGTCTTGCAACTGAAAAATCAGGAAAACGCCCTAAAGTTTTCATGCTTACAATAGGATCATTGAGTATGAGACTTGCCCGTGCACAATTTTCAAGCAATTTCTTTGCATGTGCAGGTTATGAAGTCATAGACAATCTTGGTTTCGAAACCCCTGAAGAAGGAGTTAAAGCGGCACGTGCTGCAAATGCTGACATCATTGTTATTTGTTCAAGTGATGAAGAATATGCAGAACTCGCTCCTAAAGCCTTTGACGCAATTGGAAACGGCAAAGAATTATTTGTTGTTGCAGGAGCTCCTGAATGTACTGAAGATCTTAAGAAAGTTGGTATTGAGAACTTTATTAATGTACGTTCCAATGTATTACAGACATTGCAGGATTTCAACAAGAAGCTAGGAATTAATTAAGAGAATCATTATGAAACCAGATTTCAAAAAAATAGATATTAAAAATCCCGGAATCCCTTCAATTGATCCCAAAGTATGGGAAAGGGAAAAAGGAATTGAAAATAACTGGAAGACCCCTGAACATATACAGGTGAAACCGGTTTATTCAAAAGCCGATCTTGAAGGAATGGAACACCTGAACTATGCAGCCGGTGTTTCTCCATATCTTCGCGGTCCATATAGTATAATGTATGCGATGCGTCCATGGACGATTCGCCAGTATGCAGGTTTTTCAACAGCTGAGGAATCAAATGCTTTTTACCGTCGTAATCTTGCTTCGGGTCAGAAGGGTCTTTCAGTTGCATTTGACCTTGCTACACACAGAGGTTATGATGCAGATCATGAAAGAGTAGTTGGAGATGTAGGTAAAGCAGGTGTTTCAATATGTTCAGTTGAAGATATGAAAGTATTGTTTGATGGAATTCCATTAAACAAAATGTCAGTTTCAATGACGATGAACGGTGCTGTACTTCCTGTACTTGCTTTTTACATCAATGCCGGACTTGAACAGGGCGCAAAACTTGAAGAAATGGCAGGTACTATCCAGAATGACATTCTTAAAGAATTCATGGTACGTAACACATATATATATCCGCCTACATTTTCAATGAAGATCATAGCCGACATATTTGAGTACACATCCAAAAATATGCCGAAGTTCAATTCAATTTCTATTTCAGGTTACCACATGCAGGAAGCCGGTGCAACAGCAGATATTGAATTGGCTTATACTCTCGCTGACGGACTTGAATATCTTCGTGCAGGTGTAAATGCAGGAATGAGCATTGATACTTTTGCTCCGCGCCTTTCATTTTTCTGGGCGATTGGAACCAATCATTTCATGGAAATCGCGAAGATGCGTGCAGCACGTATGCTTTGGGCAAAAATCGTGAATAAATTCAATCCTAAGAATCCAAAATCACTTGCACTTCGTACACATTGCCAGACATCAGGTTGGTCACTGACGGAACAGGATCCATTCAACAATGTAGGTCGTACATGTATTGAAGCTATGGGCGCCGCTCTTGGACATACCCAGTCACTACATACTAATGCTCTTGATGAAGCAATCGCTCTTCCGACGGACTTTTCTGCACGTATTGCACGTAATACTCAGATTTATATTCAGGAAGAAACCAATATTTGCCGCGAAGTTGATCCATGGGCAGGTTCATACTATGTTGAGAATTTGACCAAGGAACTTGCTGAAAAAGCCTGGGCTTTGATTGAAGAAGTTGAAAGTCTTGGCGGTATGGCAAAAGCTATCGAAACCGGTATTCCAAAAATGCGTATAGAAGAAGCTGCAGCCAGAGCTCAGGCTCGTATTGATTCAGGTTCACAGACAATTGTCGGAGTAAATAAATATCGTCTTGAAAAAGAAGATCCTATTGATATTCTTGAAATTGACAATACAGCTGTAAGAATTCAACAGATCGAAAGATTGAAACAACTTAAAGCCAACAGAAATGAAGCTGAAGTTGAAAAAGCCCTTGCTGCGATAACCAGATGTGTTGAAACCGGTGAAGGAAATCTTCTTGAACTGGCTGTTGAGGCAGCCCGCGTTCGTGCCAGTCTTGGAGAAATATCTTATGCATGTGAAAAAATTGCAGGTCGTTACAAAGCAGTAATAAGAACAATATCAGGCGTGTATTCATCAGAAACCAAAAACGACGCAGACTTTCAGAAAGCCTGCTCGCTGGTTGAGACTTTTGCAAAGAAAGAAGGTCGTCAACCTCGCATCATGATTGCAAAAATGGGTCAGGACGGACATGATCGTGGAGCCAAAGTTGTTGCTACAGGTTATGCTGATTGTGGTTTTGACGTTGATATGGGACCTCTGTTCCAGACTCCGGCAGAAGCCGCAAAACAGGCTGTCGAAAACGATGTAAATGTTTTGGGAGTATCTTCACTTGCTGCAGGTCATAAGACTCTTGTACCTCAGGTTATGGAAGAACTTAAAAAACTTGGACGTGAAGATATAATTGTAATTGCCGGTGGTGTAATCCCGGCTCAGGATTATGACTATCTTTATAAAGCAGGTGTTGCAGGTATTTTCGGACCTGGCACTTCCGTTGCAAAAACTGCTTGTCTGATAATGGAAATACTACTTGAAGATTAATAAATATGATTCTTAGTATAAATATAAGCCGGATAAGTAATTATCCGGCTTTCTTTTTAATAGTCAGGTGTTGATTTTATATAAATCTGAGTTATTTTTGCACAAGTTGTAGCATTTATATAAAAACCTGATAAAATGAATGACGGAATAAAACTGACAGGAATCATATTTTCGATTATTATATTACTTTGTTTTAACTCATGTACTAATGATGATTATGATTTTTCGAAGATATCCGGCAAAGTGGAACTTTTTGAAAACTCTGTAAGCATTCCGATTGGATTCACAACAATAACTCTTGACAGTTTGATCAGCAAGAATATTCCGGACACTGCAAACCTTGTAATAAAAAATGGAATGTACGTTTTTACTTATAGTGGAGGTTTCGACATGTCTGATTTAAAAAATACATTTGATGGTTATAAAGCGGGCACAATAAATTTAAAAAAACTGGCGATACCGTTATTCGATTTGTCAGGTAAACAAGTACCATATAATTTCCCTGCAGGCTCACATACTTTTGAGGGTGATATTTCTCTTGACCTGCCATCTTTGGACAACCAATTTATGGATATTGACAGCCTGATACT
>CAZCPI010000085.1:8504-9990 GCA_964500535.1 uncultured Bacteroidales bacterium | reverse complement strand
AACGGAGCCATAGCTTCAGGAGCAGAAGCAGCCATCATTCCTGAAATAGCAACTGAAGTTGACCAGCTCGAAGATCTTATAAAAAACGGTTTCAGAAAGTCAAAAAACAGTAGTATTGTACTTGTAGCTGAAAGTGAAATAACCGGTGGAGCAATGCACTATGCCGAGCGTGTTAAAAAAGAATATCCTGAATACGATGTAAGAGTCGTTATCTTAGGACATATACAGAGGGGAGGCTCTCCTACTGCCTATGACAGGATTCTTGCGAGTCGTCTGGGCGAAGCCGCGGTAGAATCGCTTATTGATGGTCAAAGGAATATACTGCTTGGCATTGATGATGACAAAGTCGTTGCAATCCCATTCTCGAAAGCCATTAAAAATGACAAACCCATAGACCCTGATCTGATGAAAGTCCTCAAGACCTTGTCAATCTGATGATCTGCTTCCAAAATGAGTAGTAAAAAGACAGGTTTTTACACATTTTATAAAAAGACTAAATGATTGAAGCCGGATTTATAATTCTTGGAATTTTCGTAGGCATATTATCCGGTTTGTTCGGTATTGGCGGAGGTATCGTGATGGTGCCTTCGCTTATTGCTTTTTTTGGCATGGATATTCTCGATGCCAATGCTATATCGCTAACAGCAATGTTGCTGCCTGTTGGTATTTTCGGAGTTATCTATTATTACAAAGCCGGACTTGTTAATATAAGAGAATCTCTATGGATTGCCATTGGCTTGTTCCTCGGCTCTTTCGCAGGAGGTGAATTAGCAGTAAACATAAACGAAGATCTCCTGACCAAGTTATACACATGCATTCTCTTATATATAGCATTAACTTATTTTGATTTTTTCTCCTTGTTCAGAAAAAAGAAAAAGATACAGGTAAATGAGAAACCTGTAATCACGTCCAAACCTCTCTGGATGTATATTGTCGTGGGCATTGGCGCTGGAGTCTTTGCCGGTCTGTTTGGTAAAGGAGGCGGAATAGTAATTGTACCTTTACTTATCGGTCTTTTTCATTATGAACCCAAAGCGGCAGCTGCGACTTCGCTGACAGCACTACAATTGCCTGTCGGATTGCCAAGTGTTATAATCTACGCTAAAGATGGTCATTCAAATATCCTGTATGCATGTCTGATTGCACTTGGTATACTGGCCGGAGCATTCATCGGATCCAAAATAGCAGTAAGGCTCCCATCTGCAATTTTCAAAAAAGTATTCGCAGTATTTTTACTTGTTGTCGCATTTTATTTGGTTTCAAAATACATCTAAGCAGGCAGGATTCCTGTACTTTAATTAAACAGGTAAAAATCATTTGTTCAGATTTAAGTTTTTTTCTACCTTGCAGGTATATGCAATCTATGAAAACAGTATTGCATAAACTGTTTATCGGTTTTAAACATTGCCTTAAATCTGACGTAAATGAATGTAATCAAACATAAGTCATTTATCCTGACATGTATTTTCATTCTGTTTTTATTCTC
>CAZCPI010000085.1:0-8404 GCA_964500535.1 uncultured Bacteroidales bacterium | reverse complement strand
GTAATAGAAAGCAATGCAAAAATAGATTGCTCGAGTCTCATAAACGGCACAATCTATATCGGTACAAGCAATGGAGTTCAGGTTTTGATAGGAAATACTTTTTTCCCGTTGCAGGGAGCAGAAGAATTAATTGGCAAAAGGATCAGAGGCATTATACCCCATGAAAAAGGTATAATAATAGCAACAGCCTACGACGGTTTGTTTTACTGGGACGGAAATAATGTAAAGACATATTTGACAGGAGTTGAGAAGTTCATGTCTCAAAATGAGATATTTTCGATAGCTTCAACTAATAACCTGATTGCAATCGGCACTGTACACATGGGATTGCTGATTATAGATAAAACCACACGTAAAGTAAAGTATTATAACGAAAATAACGGCTTACAAAACAACACTGTCCTCTCTGTATCTTTTGACAGCCGCGATAACTTATGGGCCGGACTGGATAATGGTATTGATTATATCTGCCTTAACTCACTACTGTCAAATTTATACTCATACCCATATTCATTTGGAGCCGGTTATACTGCAAATTTATCAGGCAATTATTTATATCTCGGCACCAATCGCGGACTATATTACACCAAATATCCTGTACATTTCAGTGATGTGCAACCAGATATCCACCAGATACCACAATTGAGCGGACAAGTCTGGAATCTGAACAGGATTGGCAACGATTTATTCTGCTTACATGACCGTGGCGTATTTTTGTTAAAAGGTGAAACCATTAAAAGAATCGGCAATATTACAGGTGTCTGGAACTGCAAACCATTTTTAAATAATCCCGGGAAGGCCCTTCTCGGTATGTATGATGGTATATTTATAATCCAAAAGGAAAACGGTGAATGGAAACCCTTAAAAAGACTAGAAGGGCTGTATGACTCATCAGAAAATTTCGAGCAGGAAAGTTCAAATGTTTTTTGGATTCAAAATAATGACAGAGGTCTTATAAGACTTGAGATAGATACAATAAACTACCGCGTAACCAAAACTTCTTATTATGGCAAAGACAAAGGCCTACCCTCAAATAAATCCATTTACGTAAACAAAATAAAAGACAAAATTTACTTCACTACGCAAAAAGGCATATTTGTATATAACAAATCAAAAGATCTGATGGAAGAATGCCCTGAAATGGACGCTCTGTTAAACGGAGCAAAATCATATCTTAAGCTCTATGAATATAATAATCATGTCTATAGTTTAAATGAAAGCGAAGTTAATATTGCAAGTCTGGAAACTTACAAAAAAGGAGGTGATCATTTATTTGTTTCAATAGAACACCCCTCGATTGAGCTGGTAAAAAACTTTGAGAAGATAATCCCCTTTTCTGATTCATTAGTAATTATACCTAACGATTTCGGCTTTGCATTGTTGCAAATACCTTCTAAACAACCGATAAAAGAGCAAAAAGCAATACATATAAAATCTGTATATCTAACATTTCCAAACGATTCATTGATATATTCTGACAATTATCTGGCAAAGAAATATATACCAAAAATATCATTTTCCAGAAATGATATCCGTTTTGAATATGACTTTTTCTCATATACAAAAGATGAAGATATCAATATCCGTTACAGACTTTCAGATCAGGAAGAATGGTCAGATTACACATCTTCATTAATTAAAGAATTCAGCAACCTGCATGAAGGGAAATATACATTTCAGGTTGAAGCTGTTTTTTCTGATGGAAGTACTTCAACAGATTTATTTACATTTATAATCCGTCCACCATGGTTCAGGACAAAAGTTGCCTATCTGATTTATCTGTTAATGCTTTTATCTGTACTTTTCTATATATATAAGTGGGATGACAAGCGAGTGACAAGAAAAAAACAACAAATTATAATTGAGAAAGATAAAGAACTGCATATAAAAGAAAAGGCCTTTGAAAAAGAAAACCAGAAAAAAGAACATCAGATAATGCAACTGGAAAAAGAAAAGCTGGAGTATGAACTTCAGCACAAAAGTCAGGAGCTGGCAAATCTGTTAATAAATTTCACCAGGAAAAATGAGATGCTTACCGAGATCAAGCAGGAGTTATATAAAGTATTAAATTCAATCAAAGGTGAAGGTGCGGTTCAATCAAAACAAATGCTTGTTTCATTAAACAGCAAAATTGATTCTAATATCCAGTCAGATGAAGTTCTAAGCAGAATTGAAGAGCAATTTGACCTGATTCATAATAATTTCATGAAGCACCTGAGCGAAAAACATCCGGATTTGTCAACCAATGAACGCATGATGTGTGCTTATCTTAAAATGAATTTATCATCCAAAGAGATTGCTCCACTGCTGAATATATCAATAAGAGGTGTTGAAACCTTACGCTATCGCCTCAGAAAAAAGTTCAATCTTGACAGAGACGAGAATCTTACCGATTACCTCTGCACAAAAATCTGACAAATACAGGTTTTAAACCAAATGTTTATTTTCTCGCAACCGACAAACTGAATAAAAATACAAAGTTTATCTGTGACGAAATATCCAACAAGAGTTATAACACTTATTATCTGCTACTTAATATAATATGACGAATTTTTGACGTATTTAATTTTTACATCTGACGTAATTAAGAATTGATGCACGTTAAATAATTTTAAGAGACCTTAAGTATGTTTGCTCCGTTCAAACAGCAAACCTTAATAACAAAAACATGAAAAAATTATTGTCATTTCTATTTCTATTATGTTTTACCTACTCTGTATATGCGCAGAATATACAGGTGCAAGGTACAGTTGTAGCAGGAGAAGATAATTCTCCTTTACCCGGAGTGAACGTGACGGTAAAAGGTACACCAAAAGGTGCCATAACCGACCTTTCGGGAAAATTCACGTTATCAACACCTGTCGGGAGTACTTTAGTATTCAGATATATCGGATACAAAGCCCAGGAGTTAGTAATAAAAGATGCACAACCTCTGAAAATCACATTAAAAGAAGACGCTGAAGCACTTGAAGAAATTGTGGTTGTAGGTTACGGAGTTCAGAAAAAAAGTGTAGTAACTGCAGCTATCAGCCGGGTTTCATCAGAAGAGCTGAGTAAACTGACACCTACACGAGTTGAAGATGCACTTAAAGGTAAAGTATCAGGAGTTCAGATTACCCAAAGCTCAGGTCAGCCGGGTTCTGATTCCAAAGTAAGAATCCGTGGTATTGGTACGGTCAACAACAGTGAACCACTATATATTGTAGACGGAATGCCTGTCGATGGTGGTATTGACTATTTGAACCCTGTTGATATCCAGTCAGTAGAAATTTTAAAAGATGCTGCATCTGCAGCCATTTATGGTGCCAGAGCTGCCAATGGTGTAATACTGGTTACAACAAAAACAGGCACAAAAGGCAAGGCAACTATTAATTACAACGTATCTTACGGATGGCAGAATCCCTGGAGAAAAAGGTCAGTATTGAATGCTACAGAGTATATGACTGTTATGAACGAAGCAGCGATAAATGACGGAAATGCCCCGAGATATACAGCAGAACAAATAGCTGCAGCAGGTAAAGGTACAGACTGGCAGGACGAAACATTCAACTACGATGCACCTGTTCAAAGTCATCAGGTTAGTGTAAACGGTGGTACTGATGACGTTACATACTTCCTGTCTCTAGGATATTTCGACCAGGAAGGTATTGTGGGTGGAAACTATGGAAAATCAAATTTTAACCGCTGGAGCATCAGGTCAAACAATACATATAATGTATATGAAACCACAGACCGCTCATTTTTGAACAAAGTAAAAGTCGGAGTTAACCTTGGTTATTCCAGAACCAAATCTTCAGGTGTTGAAACAAACTCAGAATACGGATCTATCTTAGGAAGTGCACTTGCATTTGATCCTACTGTTCCGGTTTATGCAACTGATCCCGCATCTGTACTTGCTCTTCATCCGTATGCAGTAAAAGATGCTAATGGTAATGTTTTTTCAACTCCACCAAGTGGTTTCCAGGAAATAGCAAACCCGGTAGCAATGCTTAATTCACCAAGTAAAGGACAAGGCAATGCAGATAAATTCGTTTCAACCTTCTGGGGAGAAATCGATGTAATTAAAGGACTCAAATTCAAATCAAGCTATGGAGTTGACCTTGCATTCTGGGGTAATGACGGTTATACTTTCCCGTATTTTCTTGCAACACAAGGCAAGGACGTGACTCAGAGTTCAGTATATTCAAATATGCACCGTGGTTTCACATGGCAGGTTGAGAATACACTCACTTATACCAAAAAGATTGGTGATAAACACAACATTACTGCTTTGATCGGACAATCAGCAAAAGAATATAAACTTCGTGAACTTTGGGGAGACGACTATGATTTACTCGAAAGCGATCCGAATAAAGCAAACATTGACTACGCAATCGCTGACAGAGAAAAAGAACGTGTTGCCGGTGGTACAGGAGGATTCTCTTCTCTTACATTAGCTTCATATTTCGGTCGTATAGATTATAACTATGATGAAAAATACATACTACAGGCCACTGTCCGTCGTGACGGATCATCAAACTTCGGATCTAACAACAAGTGGGGTATATTCCCCTCATTCTCTGCAGGATGGAATTTAACGAATGAAGAATTCATGAGTGAACGCCCTGACTGGTTAAGTAATTTAAAACTAAGAGCAAGCTGGGGTAAAAATGGTAATGAAAGAATAGGTCAGTTCAGATATACAAGTTTGATGGATGGCGGTCAGAATTACTATTTCGGTTCAGGAGATAATTCAACCATGCAATATGGCAGTAGCCCTTCAAAAATATCAAATGCTGACATCAAGTGGGAAGAATCAGAACAGATTGACCTTGGTTTCGAATCCAGATTCTTTAACGATGCTCTTTCATTTGGTTTCGACTATTATAAAAAAACAACTATTGGTATGTTGATGGATCAGCCAATACCCGCTTATGTAGGTAAAGGTGCTCCTATAGCAAATGCAGGAGATATGCAAAACTGGGGACTTGAATTTGAAGCTGGTTATAAATTAAAAATAAACGATTTCACATTTAACGTTCTTGCCAACGCCTCTTATTTGCAGAATAAACTTATCAAACTGGGTAATGCCAGTGGTGAAGCCATTTACGAGAGTGCAGGTGCTTCGGGAGTTGGTAGTTATGTAAAAGGTATGAATGGTGAAGTATTCCCTTACTTCTACGGATATAAAACAAACGGACTTTTCCAGAATCAGCAGGAAGCCGACGAATACAATGCTCTTTACGGAGAAAAAGCTGAGCCTGGTGATGTAAGATTTGTAGATTTAGCTGGTGCTAAAGATGCAAACGGCAATGATATTCCTGATGGAAAGATAAATGATTCCGATAAAACGAAAATCGGTAAAGGTATGCCGGACTGGACATTCGGACTAACACTCAACGCACAATGGAAAGGCTTTGATGCAAGTGTATTCTTCCAGGGAGCATACGGAAATGACATCTTTGATTTCTCACAGAGAGGTGACATTACAGCAATGAACCGCCCATCATGGATATTGGGACGCTGGATTGGCGAAGGTACTTCAGACAGATTACCGCGTATGACAGCAGAAAATCCAAATACAAACTGGCGTTCTTCAGATTTGTACATTAAAGATGGATCGTATGTTCGCCTGAAAACAATGCAGTTCGGTTATACGCTACCGGCACAGCTTTCCAGAAAAGCTTCTATACAAAAACTCAGACTATTTATCTCAGGTGAGAATATGCTGACATTTACCAAATATGACGGATTTGATCCGGAAATTGCAGCAGGAGGCTATACTACAATAGGTGTCGACAAAGGCATTTATCCACAGTCAAGAACCGTTTCTTTAGGAGCTAACATTACATTCTAACTTAAAAAAACATGAAAATGAAAAAATATTTAATATTATTGGCTGTGTCATTGGTGATGGGATTCTCATCATGTACAGATGACTTCCTGACCATATATCCTACAGCATCGCAGGAAGCGGGCGGAGATGCAACCAAAGGAGCGATTTTATCAAATCTTGCTTCTTGTTACCAGATACTATTGTTTGACAGTTATGCAGCAAACAACTACAACAGCGTTATTCTGATGTCAGATTTGCGTTCAGATGATATTTACAAAGGTGGCGGTGA
Organism: uncultured Bacteroidales bacterium; assembly: GCA_964500535.1. GTDB lineage: Bacteria > Bacteroidota > Bacteroidia > Bacteroidales > UBA1402 > UBA8389. The sequence goes on along the minus strand of CAZCPI010000085.1, from coordinate 2,300 downwards.
TGCCGGTGACCAGGGTCAGCTATACAAATTATCACAGTTTACTGCTTCGTCCACAGAGTTACCAATAGGTCTTTGGAATATTTATTACAGTGGTCTGAGCCGTTGCAATAATGTAATCCTCGCTTGTGAAAAAGCTAATGGAGTAACCGAAGCAGAATTAAATCAATACAAGGCTGAAGCCCATTTTTTACGTGCTTATTTTGTACACTGGTTATGGAAGTTTTGGGGCAACATACCTTATTTTGAAGAAGATCTGCCTGCACCGTACATGGCCAAACAGTATACAGCAAACGAAATTTATGCTCAACTTATTGAAGATGTGGACTTTGCTATCCAGGGTGACAAACTCCCGATGAATACTACTGCTGCAAATAAAGGACGTGTAACCAAAGCAGCTGCACAAATGCTTAAAGCGAGGATTGTAATGTACCAGAAAGACCAGTCCAAATATGCAGAAGTATTAGCTGACATGGCAGAAATTATAAAGAGCGGATCATATACTTTACTTGGAGACTTTTCAGCAATATGGTTGAATTCAGGAGAATTCTGCAATGAATCTATTTTTGAAACCAATCAGCTTCCTGAAGGAAAATCATGGGCATCAGGCTGGCAGGGATACGGAACTAACCTTCCTGCATTTATTTCCCCGAATGGTCTCAACGGATATGCTCCGTTTAAAGGTGGCTGGGGTTTCGGACCGGTACGTACTGAAGCTTATGCAATCTACGAAGATTTGGATACACGGCGCCAGGGTTCAATCAACAAATTTGAAGACGGCACCTATACAGCACGTTTCCAGAATACAGGTCTTTTCATGGCTAAGTACGCTGCCCGTGAAGGCTACAACCCTCCTCCCGGAGATGTTGACCTGAACTATGACAATAACCTTCGTATTTTCCGATATGCTGAAACCCTGCTGAATGCAGCCGAACTTATGGTTATGGACGGCGTTGCACCTGTAGGTGGCATAACAGCTCAGGGATGCCTTGATCAGATAAGAAGCCGGGCCGGCGTATTGCCTATACCAGCAACAGCAGCAAACATAAAACTTGAACGTCGTCGTGAATTCTTAGGAGAAGGTATCCGTTTCTGGGATATTGTACGCTGGGGAGAAACAAACTTATTAACAGAAAACAAACCGGCTTTCTCATCAGTAAGAACATGGAATGATAACTGGAAATATTTGCCGATACCTGAATCAGAAATCCTGAAAACAGAAGGAGAATTCAAACTAAAACAAAATCCGGGTTATTAATTGTCACTTAATCTATAAAAGAAATGAATATGAAGAATATAATAAAATCAGGGTTTGTGGCAATGCTGACAATATTTGTCATGACTGCATGCGACCCTCAGGAAGGCAGCGATTATGCTTTAGGAGAAATGCCGACACCAGAACAACTAAATTTTACCAGCGCTCCTGCAGCTGGCCAGACAAACGTAATTGAATTTTCAAACACATCTGAAATCCCCGGTGTTGCAACCTGGGATCTGGGAAATGGTACGAAAATCAAAGGCGAAAAGGTTACGGCCCAGTATCCGTTTAAAGGTGAATATACTATTGTAATGAACCTGTACACAACAGGAGGTTCAGCAACAATTACCAGGACTTTAAAAATTGACAATGATGACATGTCATTATTGAATACTCCTATGTATACTGCGCTTACCGGTGGAGCAAGTAATCTTGATGGTAAAACATGGGTGTTTGATCAGTATCATGACGGACATTTCGGAGTCGGTCCAGCCACAGATGCAAGCCCAAGCTGGTGGAGCTGTCCCGCAGAAGGAAAAACAAAAAGTTGCATGTACAGCCAGGAATTTACATTTACACAAGTCGGAGTAAAATTAAACTGGAAAAACAATGGTAATGTTTATACAAATGAAGCCGGTCGTAAAGCTCTTGCAGAAATGGGATACCCAAATTCAGTAGTACCAGGAGACGGAGACTTCGATGTAGCCTATTCTCCTAAAGACGCTTATACATTTGCACTGGACGAAACCGCAAAGACACTGACTTTAAGCGACGGTGCATTTTTCGGACATTATGCAGGAACATCTACATATCAGATACTCAAGCTTACAGAAGACGAACTTTATGTGAAGTGCGTAAGTAAAGTTGAACCCGGTAACGGATGGTGGTATCGTTTTATTCCAAAAGAAAAAAACATTAAGCCGGTAGTAATAATACCGCTCAAAGCAACTCCTTTGTCAGAAGATTTTGAAAGTGCAACTAAAAAAGTCGATTTTAAATATGAAGATATGGGACCTCTTGTAGATCCATTCTATTCAAATCCTGC
>CAZCPI010000084.1:0-10011 GCA_964500535.1 uncultured Bacteroidales bacterium | reverse complement strand
GTAACGGGAGCATCAGGAGGCGGAAGTCAGACGATGTTGCTTGCTGCAATCGATGACAGGATCAAAGTTAGCATACCAGTTGTAATGACATCATCTTTCTTTTCAGGGGGTTGTCCTTGTGAAAGCGGTATGCCGATACATCTTTGCTGTGGAGGAACCAATAATGCTGAAATTGCAGCAATGTTTGCACCAAAGCCGATGTTGATAATTTCAGACGGAAAAGACTGGACCAACCAGGTTCCCGTGCTCGAATATCCATTTATAAAAAGGACATACGGTTTCTACAAGAAAGAAGCTTTGGTGGAAAATGCTCATTTTGAAAAAGAAGGACACGATTACGGTATTTCAAAAAGAATTGCCAGCTATGATTTTCTGGCAAAATATCTCGGTCTCAATTCACTGAAAGCAAAAAACAAAGACGGCAATTACGATGAAACCATGGTCAGTCTTGAAAAAAAGGAAGCCATGCTTGTTTTTGGTAAAAACGGAGAAAATCTTCCTGCAAATGCAGTAAAAGATATGGATACTTTAAAGAAGGTGTTGGAAGCATCAAAAAAGTAGAATTTAAATAACTTGTATGGCTTAATAAGTTACGTACAGACTCAATTTGGAAAAGATATAACATGAAACGATTTATTATTCTGTTTACGATACTTGCTTTTGCTTCTGATTTATTTGCATCAGATGACCTCAAACTATGGTATGACAAACCGGCTTCAGACTGGAATGCAGCATTGCCCATCGGTAATGGCAGGATAGGAGCGATGGTTTTCGGAAGACCTTCAGTTGAAAGAATCCAGCTTAATGAAGAAACCGTATGGGCAGGATCACCAAACAATAACCCGAATCCGGCAGCCCTTGAAGCTTTACCAATTGTTAGAAAACTCATTTTCGAGGGCAGAAACCTGGAAGCCATGAATATGGCAACCGAAAAAATTATGTCCAACACTAATTATGGTATGCCTTATCAGTCCATGGGTGATATGTATCTAAGTTTTGCCGGACATGAAAACTATACTGATTATTACAGAGATTTGGATATTTCAAATGCAATTGCAACGGTTTCATATAGAGTAAATGGAGTCAAATACAAAAGAGAATATCTTACTTCGCTGGCTGAGCAGGTCCTGATGATAAGATTATCTGCAGACAAACCACACTCACTGACATTAAATGTCAATATCACAACTCCTCATCAGAAATACAGCATTGTGGATAAGGATGGCAAACTGATATTATCGGGCACAACTGAAACTCATGAGCGTCAAAGCGGAAAGATAAGGTATCAGACTCAGATTAAGCCGCTTGTAACAGGTGGAGCATATCTGGTCAAAGATGGAACAATAAGTATCAGTAATGCTGACGAGGTAATACTGTATGTCTCGATGGCAACCAATTTCAAAAATTACAAAGACATTTCTATTGACGAAACCGAAAAATGTACCAGATTGCTGGATGAAGCCTTTGGAACGATTTGGGGTGAGTCTGTGTACACTCATACTTTGGCATACAAAAAATGGTTTGACCGTGTGAAGTTAGATCTAGGAAGTACCGCACAGACTGACAAGCCTACAGATGTGAGGATAAAGGAATTCGCAACAGCATTTGACCCTTCACTGGCAAGTCTTTATTTCCAGTTCGGAAGATACCTTCTTATATGTTGTTCTCAACCCGAAGGACAACCTGCCAATCTGCAGGGTATTTGGAACGAACAGATCCTTCCGTCATGGGACAGCAAGTACACGGTAAATATAAATACCGAAATGAATTACTGGCCTTCAGAAGTTACTAACCTCAGTGAGCTCAGTAAACCTTTATTCAATATGATAAAGGATCTTTCGGTAACAGGCGCTGAATCGGCAAAAATTATGTACGGTGCCAGAGGTTGGGTCACCCATCATAACACCGATATATGGAGGGTTTCTGGTGGAATAGACAGGGCTCAGTCAGGCATGTGGCCTATGGCAGGAGCATGGCTTTCAAGACATTTGTGGGAACATTTCTTATACACAGGCGACAGGGATTTTTTAAAAGAATATTTTGTAGTAATGCAGAATGCCGCCAGATTCTTTGTTGATTTTCTTGTACCTGAGCCTGAGCATGGCTGGCTTGTTGTCTGTCCGGGAAGTTCTCCCGAAAACAATCCTAAAGCTACTGGTGGGAAATCCTCTATTGTTGCAGGATGCACCATGGACAACCAGCTTGTTTTTGATTTGTTCAGCAATGTAATAAATGCAACTAAAGTTCTTTACGGAGGCGATGATAAAATACAAAACCAGTTTGCAGATACTTTAGCGCATATTTTAAAGAAAATGCCGCCAATGCAAATAGGTCAGTACAGCCAGCTTCAGGAATGGATGAAAGACTGGGATGATCCTAAAGATCAGCACAGGCATGTTTCTCATTTGTTTGGTTTGTATCCTTCTTATCAGATTTCACCATACAGGACACCGGAACTTTTTGATGCTGCCAGAACTTCATTGATTTATCGGGGAGATCCTTCAACAGGCTGGTCAATGGCATGGAAAATTAATTTCTGGGCAAGGCTTCTGGATGGAGATCATGCATATACATTACTTAAAAATCAACTGGATTTAGTCGGAAATGAACAAAAAAAAGGAGGTACATACACCAATTTTTTTGATGCTCATCCACCCTTCCAGATTGACGGAAATTTTGGTTGTACTGCAGGTATTACAGAAATGCTGATGCAAAGTCATGACGGTTTCATCTTTTTACTACCGGCTTTGCCTTCAGTCTGGAAAGATGGCTCTGTTAAAGGGCTGAAAGCCCGTGGTGGTTTCGAACTGGATTTCGAATGGAAAAACAACAAGATAACCAAAGTAACCATCCATTCAACATTGGGTGGAGTTTGTCGAATCAGGTGTGCCAACAGGTTAAAAGCAACTGGTTTGAAACCGGCAAAAGGTGAAAATACAAATGTGTTTTATCAGGTGCCGGTGACGCCAAGACCAATTATTTCAGAGAAAGCAAAAGTAAAACCGGTTAAAATTCTTGAAACGCTGTTATTTGACCTTAAAACAGAACCCGGAAGGAAATATGAAGTTATTGGCAATCAATAAAGCAGAACCGGATAAAAATAATACTATTAGCGTTCAATAATTTTCGGAAATTTTTGAATTTTAAAGAAAAGATATACTATATGAAGCTTATACATAAGAGGCTGGTTTCGGCAACATTGTTATTTATATTTCTGACGTTTGGATCAGTAATGTTCACATCATGCTCGAGTGAATCCAAAATTACTGTCGGAAGTCTTAGGGTTGAAACCAGAACCGAGCCTTTTGCCGTTGATGTTCTACAACCCAGATTGAGTTGGGAAATCAAATCAAAGGAAAGAAATGTCATACAAAAAGCCTACAGGATTTTAGTAGCTTCAACCAAAGAAAAACTTGAAAAAGGTGATGCCGATTTGTGGGATTCAGGCAAGGTTAAGTCCGGTAATTCGATACAAATACCTTACGACGGCATCCAACTGCAAAGTCGTCAGAAATGTTTCTGGAAAGTTTGCGTCTGGTGTGGTAAAGATGGCAAATCCTGGAGTGAAACCGGTTTCTGGCAGGTGGGATTACTTAATGAAACCGATTGGAAAGCCAAATGGATAGGCCTGGACCGTACTTTTGAGGGAGATGTGCTTGATGAAAATTCCAGGTTGTCAGCCAGATATTTCAGAAAAGAGTTTGAATTTAATGATACAATTGCAAACGCCAGACTCTATATCTCAGGTCTGGGTTTATATGAATTGTACGTGAACGGGATGAAAGTTGATAATGATGTACTTAGTCCCGCACCAACAGATTATACTCAACAGGTTATGTATAATACTTATGATCTGACTGCTTTTATGAATAGTGGCTTGAATACAGTCGGAGTAATTCTTGGAAACGGACGTTTCTTTAACGTACGTCAGAATTATAAACCGTGGAAAATACATAACTATGGTTTCCCAAAAATGCTTTTTCAACTTGAAATCAAAGGTAAGAGCGGGCTTGAAAAATATATTATAAGTGATTCAGACTGGAAGGTAACAGCTGACGGGCCAATCAGATCCAACAATGAATTCAATGGTGAGGAATTTGATTCTTCAAAAGAGTTTAACGGATGGAACAAAAACGGATTTGATGATTCAGCATGGTTGCCTGTTGATCTGACGACAGATCCGGGTGAAAACAGGAGATACTTCGCGGATTCGGTTCCTCAAAATAATGAACCTAAAACTCCTCATGGAGACCTTACTCTGAAAAAAGCACGCAGAGTTGCCCAGCTTAATGAGAACATGAAGATAATGGCAAGAATTAAGCCTGTATCTATAAAGGAGCTTAAATCAGGTGTTTATATACTTGATTTAGGTCAGAATATTGCAGGTTGGCTTAAAATTCAGGTTGTTGGTCAGAAAGGTCAGAAAATTCAGTTAAGATTTGCTGAAAGTTTAAATCAGGACGGCAGCATTTATGTTGAAAATCTCAGAAGCGCCAAAGCAACAGACATATATACATTAAAAGGACAGGGTTCAGAAGTCTGGGAGCCCCGATTTGTTTATCATGGTTTCAGATATGTGGAAATTACAGGATGGCCGGGAATACCAAAGCCTGAAAATTTCGAGGGTGAAGTGGTTTCTGATGTAATGGCAACCACAGGTTATTTCAACTCATCAGATGCTATGCTAAACTCAATTTATAAAAATGCCTGGTGGTCTATTGCAGGTAATTACAAAGGAATGCCGGTGGATTGCCCTCAGCGTGATGAACGTCAGCCATGGCTGGGTGACAGAACAGTTGGAGCACTGGGCGAAAGCTTTATTTTTGACAATCAAAGACTTTATTCTAAATGGCTTGATGACATTCAGCAAGCTATGAGTCAGGAAGGGCAAATATCGGATGTCTCACCTAATTACTACAATTACTATACAGATAATGTAACCTGGCCTGCAACTTATTTCACGATTGCCGATATGCTTTATCAGCAGTTTGGTGACTTGTATTCAATAAAAAAGCATTATCCTTCTATGAAAAAATGGATGAACTATATGAAATCCAAATACATGAAGGATTATATAATGACAAGAGATAAATACGGTGACTGGTGCATGCCTCCCGAATCACCTGAAATGATTCATTCTCAGGATCCTGCACGGATTACGGATGGAAATCTAATAGCGACTGCATATTTCTATAAGTTGTCACAGCTGATGAAAAAGTTCGCGGGTTTGCTTGAACTTAAAGATGAAGCAGCCGATTATGATAAACAAGCAGCAGCTATTGCCGGAGCATTCCAGAAGAAGTTTTATAATGCGAAAGCCAGACAATACGGCAATAATACAGCGACTGCAAACATATTGCCGCTCGCCTTTGGTCTTGTGCCTGTAGAAGATGCTAAAGAAGTTTTCAAAAATGTTGAAAAGGTAATTGAAATTGATAATAAAGGGCATATTTCAACAGGAGTAATAGGTACGGCATGGCTGATGAGGACTTTGTGCGATAATGGCAGAGGAGACCTTGCATTCAAAATAGCTACCAACAAAACATATCCGGGATGGGGATATATGGTTGAAAAGGGTGCAACTACGATTTGGGAGCTTTGGAATGGTGACACTGCCAATCCAAAAATGAATTCACAAAATCATGTAATGTTGCTGGGAGACCTTATTATATGGTATTATGAAAATCTTGCGGGTATCAAATGTGCTCCTGACAGTCCCGGTTTCGGCAAAATAATAATGAAGCCGGACTTTACTGAAGGCCTGTCTTTTGTGAATTCAAGTTATAAATCGATGCATGGACTTATTAAGAGTTCATGGAAAAAAGGGGAGGATGCACTGAAATGGGACATAGAAATACCGGCAAATTCAGTAGCGGAAGTTTATATGCCTGGTGACCGGAATTCTGTTTATGAGAGCAAGACACCTGCAAAAAAAGTTAAGGGCATAAAATACCTGAGATCAGAAAACGGAAGATCAGTATTCTTAATTGGTTCAGGCTCCTATAGTTTTGAAGTAAAAAATAAATAAGTACATATGAAGAAATTAGTTTTTTTGACCTTGGTTTTAGTCCAGTCGGTAGCATTTTCATACTCACAGGATAAAAAAGTCAGTTTACCATGGGAAAATGGTAAGATTAAAGTGAGTGAAAATCACAGATTCCTTGTACATGAAAATGGCGTACCTTTTTTCTGGCTTGGAGATACAGGCTGGCTAGCGGCAAGCAGACTGACAAGGGATAATATGAATTTTTATTTCTCGGCTTGTGCTGAAAATGGTTTCAATGTAGTTCAGGTTTCTGTCCTGCATGAAATCCCTTTTTATAATGTATACGGGAAACCGGCGCTACCCAATGGTTTCGATTTCAGCAAGATAAATATTCCGGGAGAATACGGTTACTGGGATCATATAGACTACATGGTAGATGCAGCTGCAAAAAAAGGCATCTATATCGGAATAGTTTGTACATGGGGTGCAAATGTGAAGTCCGGTAAAATATCAGAAAGCGATGCTGTGAAGTACGGCTCTTTTCTTGCAAACAGGTATAAGAAAAATCCTAACATCATCTGGCTGATTGGCGGAGATACCAGGGGTGATCAGAATAAAGAAGTCTGGCAGACTCTGGCAAAAACAATACGTAAGATTGATCCTGATCATCTTATGACATACCATCCATTTGGAAGAACCAGTTCAAGCGAATGGTTTAATGGTGAATCATGGCTGGATCTTAATATGTTCCAGTCAGGACACCGCAGATACGGACAAACTGTCGGAGACGGAGCACAGTCAGCGATGAAAAATGCGGAAGAAGACAACTGGCGTTTTGTCGAAAAGGCATATACCTTAACACCCCAAAAACCTATACTTGACGGAGAACCAAGTTATGAAGGTATTCCTGCAGGACTACATGATTTTACTGAACCCTTATGGAAGGCTGAAGATGTCAGAAGATATGCTTACTGGTCAGTTCTGGCAGGCTCATGCGGGCATACTTATGGGAATAACGCCATAATGCAAATGCTTTCTCCAGGTATAAACCCTGCTTATGGTTGTAAAAAGAACTGGTATGATGCAGTTAATGATCCCGGTTTCGGACAGATGAAATATCTGAAGGCGTTATTTATAAATTTACCTTACACTGAAGGACAGCCTGACCAAAGCATACTGGCCTGCGAGCCGGGGACAATGCATGACAGACTTATTGCTAACAGAGGCAAAGATTATGCACTGGTTTATACTTACACAGGCAGGGAAATATCAATTGATCTGAGTAAAATTTCCGGTGAAACCAAGAATATCTGGTGGTACAATCCTGCAGATGGTAATTTAACCTTTGTAGGCAATTTTAAAAACGGTGTTCAGGCATTTAATCCTGCAGGAGGTTACAGGAGCGGAAATGATAAAGTACTTGTCGCTGTCGATGCAGACAAAAAATATTTAAAAAAGGAAAGCTACAACTTATGGGAAAGAAAATGATTGATATGAAATCCTGGGCAGGAGAGATCATTTCAGACAATAAAAGATACGCGATGCCGATAATGACCCATCCCGGGATTGAATTTACTCGGAAAAAGGTTATTGATGTTGTTACTGACGGGAAATCTCATTTTGAAGCCATAATGGCTGTGAACAACAATTTCCCATGTGTGGCGGCCACAGCTGTTATGGATCTGACTGTTGAGGCTGAAGCCTTCGGTTGCCTGATTCAGTTTAGTGATGATGAAGTTCCCTCGGTTACAGGCAGTTTGATAAACGAAGAAATTACTGTTGAGTCTTTGAAAATTCCTGATTTGAACAGTGGTCGTCTTCAGCAATATCTGATTGCAAACAAACTTGCTGTTGAAAATCTGGAGAAACCGTTCTTTTCGGGTTGTATCGGGCCTTTTTCGCTCGCAGGAAGAATTTATGATATGACTGAAATCATGACAGGTTGTTTTATTGAGCCTGAAAAGATTCATCTTTTGCTGCAAAAGTGCACTGATTTCCTGAAAATATGGTGCAAAGCGCTTAAAGGGCAGGGCACTCAGGGAGTTATAATGGCTGAACCGGCTGCAGGTTTATTGTCAGCTGAATTATGTCAGGAGTTCTCGAGTGATTATGTACATCAGATAGTTGAAGAAGTTCAGGATGACAATTTCCTTGTAATTCTGCATAATTGCGGCAATACCGGACATTGTACGGCTGAAATGGTGAAATCAGGAGCTGCAGGTTTGCATTTCGGAAATGCAATCGATATGTCTGGTGCTCTTGAAGTTTGTCCTGAAACTATTCTTGTCTTTGGCAACATTGATCCTGTAGGAGCATTCAGGATGGGAAGCCCGGAAAATATGTATGAGACTGTTACAAACTTATTGAAGAAAACATCAGGCTGCAAAAACTTCATTTTATCATCAGGATGCGATACACCGCCGCATTCACCATTGGAAAATATAAAAGCCTTTTATTCAGCTCTGGACGACTATAATAATTCAAATTGAACAAAATAGCTGCCATACTTTGTTACATATGACCTTAGTGTGAATAATTAAAATACCATATGAAGAAAAATGTTTTCCTGTTTGCCTTGTCCGTTATTTTACTTTCTGTAGGTTTCTATGCTGAAGGTCAGGATAATAGTAACTATATAAAGATTATCAAGTCCAATATTTATAAAGATTACAAAGGCATGTACCGCAAAGGTGGCGGATCTCTGGTGTATCCTTTTTTGACTCCGGGAAGTAATCAGTATGATAACGTATTATGGGATTGGGATTCATGGTTGAGCAATATAGCTTTGAGGCAGATTCTGAATGATGTTGGATCAGAAAAAGACAGGCAGGAAGCCATAAAGTATGAACAGGGTTGCGTTTTGAATTTCCTGCATTATGGAGACTGGGACGGATATCTGCCTATTGTTATCTGGGAAGATTCAAACCCCAGGGATATTAAACCTGAAAATATTCATAATGTAAACATGCATAAGCCGGTACTTGCGCAGCATGCAGCCTTTCTGACGAAGATAAACGGAGATGATGCAAGCTGGCTCAAAGAAAAATTTTATCATTTACAGGCATTTGTAAATAATTACAAAGCCAATTACAGAGATAAATCCACAGGACTTTATTATTGGTATAATGATGTTGCAATTGGCGTCGATAATGATCCATGTACATTTTTCAGACCTGAAAGAAGCTCGGCATCCATATATCTCAATTGTTTGATGTATAAAGAATTGCAGGCAATGGTATATCTGGCTGAAAAATTAAATCTGAAGCCCATAGCTGATGAATTTTACAAAGATGCGATTACCCTTAAATCGGCTTTGCAAAAAAACTGCTGGGATGAACGTGATGGTTTCTTCTATAGTGTCGACCTTAATCTGAAACCGGTAGACAATCATGTTGACAGCACTCTTGGTAAAGCTTTCATGATTCATAGCGGGTATCCCCGTGATTATGATTGTCTGATTCAGAGAATAGAAGTTTGGTCAGGTTTCATGGCTATGTGGGCAGGCGTAGCTACAAAGGAACAAGCTGAAAGAATTGTGAAGGAACATTATTTAAACCCGAAAACATTTAATGCGCCTTTTGGTGTAAGGACTTTGTCAAAGATGGAAAAAATGTACAGCGTAAGAGCTAGTGCAAATCCATCAAACTGGAGAGGTCCGGTTTGGGGGATCTCAAATTACATGGTTTTCAAGGGGCTTGAAAAGTATGGTTTCAAAAAAGAAGCAAAGGATCTGGCAAACAAAACTGTAGAGCTTTTTGGAAAAGATTTTGAAATCAATGGTGCTCTGCATGAGTATTATGAGCCTGAGACCGGTGAGCCGATACTGAATAAAGGATTCCAAAACTGGAATTATCTGGTAATTAATATGATTGCCTGGCTTGAAGGCAGGAGTGTCATAGAGGAGTTTTAAATTTAAAGATGCAACAAGTATGAAACGAGCATGCTTCGATAAAACGTCCAAGTTAATGATATTTTTAAGAAGCGAGAGCAGAGACGAAGTTTACTTCGGATTTGCCGAGTCTCGC
>CAZCPI010000083.1:4386-10073 GCA_964500535.1 uncultured Bacteroidales bacterium | reverse complement strand
TCTGATAGTGGAGAGAGAAAAATTGATAACTCATCTTCAGACTTCAAGAGAGGGTCTGGCTGTATTTTCTTCAGACAAGAAAGAAATCCTTGCAAACAATATTTTTATTCAATACACAAATCTGATTTCAAATACAACAATAGAAAAAGCCTCATCGATATTTGAAATACCTGAGTTTGCCGGGATAAACAGTTATGTACAACAAAATATTAAAGTCGGCAATCTGTTAAGTCATCTTCAGAAACACTCTGTTCAAATTGAAAAAAACGGGAAAATATTTCATGTTCAATGCATTATTTTTCAGGACAGGAGCTTTGAGGTTAGTATTAATGATATAACTCAGTCGGAAGAGGAGTCAAGACTGAAGCGTCAGCTTACTCAAAATATTGCACATGAACTTAAAACTCCGGTAAGCAGTATTCAGGGTTATATGGAAACTATTATTTCCAATCCTGATTTACCTTCTGATAAGATGCAGAAATTTATCGAGAGGTCGTATGTTCAAAGCAGAAGGTTGAGTGAGCTTTTGAGTGATATTTCAACTCTAAACAGGATGGACGACGCACCGAAATTACTTGAGAAAGAGGATGTATGTATCTCAAAATTACTGGAACAAATAGCAGGTGAAGTTGAGGCTGAGATGGATAATAAGGGTATGAGACTTAATATAAACATTGAAGACGATATTATTGTAAATGGTAACAGGTCTTTGCTTTATTCTGTTTTCAGAAACCTTATAGATAATTCAATGGCTTATGCCGGTGAAAATGTTGAAATGGGTGTTTCCTGTTACAGAAAAGATGCTGACCGGTATTATTTTAACTATTACGACACTGGCGTTGGTATATCAGAGGAACATCTGAACAGAATTTTTGAAAGATTCTACAGGGTCGACAAAGGCCGTACACGTAAATCCGGGGGCACAGGACTTGGGCTGGCAATTGTAAAGAATGCAGTTCAGCTTCACGGAGGCACAATCTCTGCAAAAAACCGTTCTGAAGGTGGTCTGGAATTTATTTTCTCACTCTTAAAATAATGCTTTTCTTTTAATAGGGGTAACTTGTGGATTAGCTGCACCCTTGAAGAGTCTGAATTCTCGTGGTGCAGTTAATTGACTTTATAGTTGGGAAGTTATTATACTTTTTCTTCAGGGCATTTTGAGCATATTCTCAGTTTTGATGTCCCAGTTACCATCTTTCGGGAAACCCGGAGTACTCTCGTCAGTCTCATCCCAACCTCCAAGCATTAAACCGGTTGCGGCCAGAAAGGAGCTGTTTACAGGAAAATATGCCGGGCAGCCAAGGCCTTCTTTTGGTCTCTGAACAAATCCGCTTAAACTGAAACATGCCTTAGGAGTAGTGTTGCTGACAATATCAACGGCAATGTCTCTGAAACCCAGTCTTGCAGCACTTAAAGCTCCTTTACCCATCGCCCAGCTGACAAAACTATTCAGGCCATTAGTTTCATAAATCGTTTTAAATGTGTTTTTCATAATTTCTTTATCAACCATAGGTGTCTCAGGCATATAACCTAAAGCCATGATTATATCCGAGGGAAGTCCACCGGCTTTATCATACATGTCAGGTTCGGTTTCAAGCTGAACGTATTTACCGTCTACCACTGTAAGGCGGGAAAGTTTGTTGAGAACATCATCCCAATGCGGGTCACGCTCTAAACCCATTCTCTCACGCCAGTCCTGAGCTACTTTGAGGCCGTAACACCATTGAACAAGCTCAAATCCCGGATTCTGTGTATGGTTTTCATCATTGCTTTCGTTTACACTTTTGATCGGAGGGCCAAGAATATAGCGGTTCTGTTTTGCATCAAAAAACGCGTATGATGCCAGAAATTTTGCTGTTTCAAAAACTATATCTTTATATTTTTCGAGTGTGCTTCTGTCTTTATTCGCTCTGTAAACCAGTTCGCAGAGGTATACAGGATTGGGCTGATTCCAGATTATAAATGGATTTATGCCTCCCGGAGTCGGTCTGCCATCATATCCTGCCATCTTGGGCCACATGGCTCCTTCGAATCCCTTGCTTTTTGCTTCGTCCTTTGCATAACTTATAATTTTATTATACCAGGAAAGTCCTTTTTCAAGTAGTTCAGTATGGTTCCACATATAAAATTGGGCAGCATGTATCCAGTAAACTTCAGAATTATGCTTACCATACCAGCTTATATGGGTCAGACCGGTTTCCTGTGGAGGGAAATGACCGGAATAATTAATTTTAAGCAGGTATTGTGAAAGGATGATTCTTCTTTCTATTTCGTTTGCTCTTTGGTCTTTACAATTGCTGAAATCTGCAGCACCACCTTTAGTCCAGAATTCCTGCCAGGCTTTTTCACTTGATGATTTGATTACTTCGAAACTGTCTGTGTTTTCAGATTTTTCAGGAGAAGATTTAAGTTCACTACCACTGGATAATCGGGTGGGCGTATTCAGAAACTCAACTGTAAATGTCAGACAATCCGAGCCTTTGGATTCGAGAATAAAAAAATGAGCCGATGTGTTTTTAAGAGCAGCTTTTTCTTCCCAGCTTATATTGACATAATAATTGGTTGTATCTATAATCCTGGTTATCTCAGCAGCGTTTTTGCCTATTTTTTTTAATATACTTGAATGGCTTCCGGGTTTGTCCCAGACAAACGGCGGCTTATTTTTTTTCTTCAGATCATATGAATAAGGAAACCTTATTGAAGGTACTAATTCTCCTTTTTTGATTAATACCGATTTTATTTTGAAAGCTACGATACTCCTGACGGGATCTGCAACTGTTTCGACATAAACTTTCTGACCCTGATATGTGTACGAGCTGGTTATTATGCCCTTCCATAAATCCAGTTTCTGGTTAATGTCGCTTATTTTGTTTAAATCAATGGGATTTCCGTTTTTATCAAGTAGTCCTATTTGTCCGAGAGGAACCGGGTGTGGGTTCATCCTGTAGTATTCAGCAGCCGGACTTTTTTCAATACTTGCATATTTGATTCTCCTGCCATGAAAATCTGATTCTTTCAGGGTTTCTTCAAACTTGTAACCATTTACATTAGGAAATGAGTGCCAGACCCAGGTACACATCGTTTCGAGTGGAATACCGTTAGTATAGTAATAATTTTCAAAGGATTGCATCCCGGTAATGTCTGCCGTAAACGCGAAATCTCCGTTGCCGACTGACAAGGGTGATAATGGATCTGCTTTATGCAGGATTACATTGTGTCTGTTTACAAGTGCAAACCTGTCAATGGTTTCTCCGGATAAAGCTGATACTGATAAAGAAACCAAAAGAGTTAAAAGGAAAAATTTTATCGAACGCATCCCAGGCTCCTTTGTGTTTGGATTTGCAGGCAAGAAAGGAGAATTCAGGTTAGCTGAGGCAGAGAAGTTTATTTTTTTGAAAAGCATAAATCATGTATTTGGTTTCGACAGCCAAATTACATCATTTTAATTAATCATGGCAAACCGTAGCTTCTGTATTTTGTGGATAATTTGCCATAAATGCAGCAAATTTATTATCCGAAACGTCCGGTGATATAGTTCTGGGTCTGCAGACTCTTCGGGTTTGTAAAAATAGTTTTGGTTTCGTCATATTCAACAAGCTCGCCGAGATAAAAAAATGCAGTTCTGTCGCTTACGCGCGCTGCCTGTTGCATATTGTGGGTTACAATAATTATGGTGTATTTATTTTTTAATTCGTAGATTAGCTCCTCTATCTTTGAAGTGGAAATAGGGTCAAGTGCTGAAGCCGGTTCGTCCATGAGTATCACGGATGGCTCTATTGCAAGTGCTCTTGCAATGCAAAGGCGTTGTTGCTGACCACCTGATAGTGCAAGTGCGGATTTTTTTAGTTTATCCTTGACTTCACCCCATAATGCTGCCTGCTGTAGTGAGGTTACTACTTTTTCTTCAATTATTTTTTTGTCTTTTACACCGTCAACTCTTAGTCCGTAGGCTACATTTTCAAATATGGTTTTTGGAAACGGATTGGGCTTCTGAAATACCATGCCAACATGTTTGCGTAGTTCATCGACGTTAACTGTTTTATCATAAACATTTATGCCATCAATATTTGTGCTGCCGGTAGTTCTGACTCCGTCAATCAGGTCATTCATCCTGTTAAATGAACGAAGCAATGTGGATTTACCGCATCCCGAAGGTCCTATAAATGCGGTAATTGTATTCTCATATGCCTGAAAATCAATATTCTTTAAAGCGTGAAAATCGCCGTAATACAGATTGAAATCTTTTGATTCAACTTTTATATTCATCATTACTGATCATTTTAATTTATTGGTAAAATATCTTCTCACTGAGTTAGCCAGGAGATTTACAAGC
The DNA here is from genome assembly GCA_964500535.1 of uncultured Bacteroidales bacterium. Lineage (GTDB taxonomy): Bacteria > Bacteroidota > Bacteroidia > Bacteroidales > UBA1402 > UBA8389. Next base: position 5,740 of record CAZCPI010000083.1, on the reverse strand, counting down.
AGTACTATAACTATCAGAACAAGTGCTGTGCCATAGGCCATAGGTCTTGATTTTTCCATATCTGTGCCACTTGTGGTCAGGACGTAAAGGTGATATGGCAATGCCATGACCTGATCATAAATGCTGTGGGGCAATCGTGGAAGGAAATATGCGGCAGCTGTAAAAAGGATAGGAGCGGTTTCTCCTGAAACACGACTTATCGAAAGTATCAACCCGGTGACTATGTTCGGATAACAAACCGGCAGGATAACCTTTCTGATAGTTTGAAGTTTGGTGGCACCAAGTGCATAACTACCTATTCTTAATGAGTCATCGACTGATTTGAGCGCTTCTTCAGTTGTCCTTATAATGATAGGTAAAACCATAAGTCCCAATGTCATAGAGCCTGCTATTATCGAATCGCCGAAATTGAGTTTCTGAACGAAAAATGCCATTCCGAAAAGTCCGAATACTATTGAAGGAATACCTGCAAGATTGTTGGTCATCGACCGTATAATTTTTTTGAACCAGTTCTCTTTGAGATACTCATTCATATAGATGCCGGATAAGACTCCAACCGGAAATGCAAAAAACATACTACCTACCACAAGACACAGAGTTCCGACGATAGCAGGCATTATGCCTCCTTCAGTCATGCTGTCATCCGGCATTTTGGTTAGGAAATCCCAGCTTATAACCGACATCCCCCTGATTATGATAAAACCCAGAATCAGGAAAAGTATGCCTACGATTGAGAAACTTACTATCCTGAAAAGGTTGAAAGCAACCAGTTGGCTGATTTTTTTTGAACTTCGTTTACCGGTAAAATTCATATTTTTCTCCTTTTAATCATTTCCACCATAGAGTTAAAAATGAATGTTATCACAAATAATATAATGCCAAGTGCAAATAATGCCTTGAAATGTGTGCCTCCGAATGGGGCCTCTCCAAGTTCAGCGGCAATCGTGGCAGGAATTGTTCTGACAGGTTCAAGAAAACTTTTTGGCATTATTGCTGCATTTCCTGTGACCATCAGTACGGCCATGGTTTCACCGATTGCCCTGCCGATGCCAAGTATAAATGATGCAAGTATGCCTGAGCTGGCTGCAGGTATAACAACTCTTTTTATTGATTGCCAGTGTGATGCCCCCAGAGCAAGGCTTGCTTCTTTTAATGTAACCGGAGTTGATCTTATAGCATCCTCTGAAACTGTTATTATTGTAGGCAAGGCCATTATACCCAGGATTATACTTCCTGCAAGGGCGGTTTCACCAACTGGTAGACCAAATAATTGCTGTATGAAAGGTACTAAAACTACTAAACCAAAAAAACCGTAAACTACAGAAGGAATTCCGGCAAGCAGCTCTATAACAGG
>CAZCPI010000083.1:0-4286 GCA_964500535.1 uncultured Bacteroidales bacterium | reverse complement strand
CCAAGTTGCTCTTCAGTATAATAGTTGTATATTTCATCAATACTGATCAGCTCTATTTCTGAGTCTTTTCCCCCAACTTCACTCCAATTTATGACGTCTCCGTTAAAAATGTCTTTTAGTTGTTTTGATGATAGCTTATCTACCTGATTATTAATGCTGACTACAAGAGAGTGATTTTTATCAACTGTCTTGTCATTAAATAATCCTACTCCGGATTTAAATAAGAAATAAATTATGAACAGCACAGTCACTGTTGTGACCATGCTGCTAATCAGAAGTACACTTTCAGATAATTTCTCAACTGTTTTTCTGAAATTCATTTTTTAAATTATGAAAGTGGAACATAACCTTCAGCCAATACTATATTCTGTCCTTCAGGTGATAGTATGAAATCAACAAGTGGTTTGATTTTACCTTCAACTCCTGAAACATAGTAGTAGTATAATGGTCTGGTTATCGGATAACTCTTGTTTTTTGCATTGTTTACGTTAGGCATTACGAAAGATTTACCACTATCATAAGACACTTTCAATGCTTTTACATCCTTTTCAATGTATGCAAGCCCTACATATCCGATTGCTCCTTTAGTTTGACTGACGGACTGTACTACTGCTCCTGTTGCAGCCATCATCAATGCTGAGGCAGCAAAGTTTTTCTTTTTCATTACATGTTCTTTGAAGAACTCGTAGGTGCCTGAACTGGTTTCTCTGGAATAAACTATGATCTTTAAATCAGGTCCGCCTACTTGTTTCCAGTTCGTGACTTTTCCTGTGAAAATGCTTTCAAGCTGCTCACGGGTTAATTGGCTAACCGGATTTGAGGGATTAACAATAACTGCAAGTGCATCGTAAGCGAATATTTTTTCTCTGACTATTTTGCCTGCTTCCTGAATTTTCATTTTCTCGTCCATTTTCATTTTTCTTGAGGACTGAGCAATATCTGTAGTGTTGCTGATTAAGGCTGCAATACCTACACCCGAGCCTCCTCCAAGTACTGATATTCCAGAGCCGGGATTTTTCTTATTGTAGACTTCAGCAAATTTTTGCGAAAGTGGCAGACATGTATCACTTCCTTTAACCTTACATACAACTTTTTGGGCATTTGCAACGTTTGGGATCAAAAGGCTGATTACCAAGCTTAAAACCATTAATGTCTTTTTCATTTTTACTTATTTTGAACTTATACAAATTAACTTTTTAACTATTACAATCGTATTACAAATGTTTTACACTTCTTTTAAGTTCAGAACTTGTATTGAAGTCTGAGTGTGAAAACATTATCCTTTCTGTCTTTGGATAAATCGGTCAAAGTGCTGGTTGTAGCTATATTTGATGTGGTTTCATTTTTTACTATGTCATAGTAAGCCATCACCTTTAAATTGCTGTTGAATCTGTAATTTAAACCCAAACCCAGTGTTGAATACATTATATCTCCTGCATTAGTTGCTGTTGCACCGGCTAATGTTTTTCCGATTTCATTTCCTGAAACACCTGTATTCGGGTCATATACATCATATTTAACTACAGCCTGGAATGGTGACTCAAGAATATTTTGTATAAAATAGACATAATAACCATTAAAGTTTCTGTTATATGTATCAGCTGAGGCTGCAGCTGTCAGGCTGGAACTACTTTTTTCTACACCAGGTTGAGTACCTGTAAGATATTCTGCTCTTATCTGTGTTATTCCGGGGAACCAGTCAAGACTTAACTGACCATCAACACCAAAGTATTCTCTTTTTGATTGGTCACCTTTTTTTATGGTTTCAGGAGTAAATGCTTTAACTCCGTCTTTTTCAGTAAGGATATATTTTTTTGTTGTAACATATGCGTAACCTCCTTTATAATATGATGCACCTAAGCCCCATTTTATTTTTTCGTTACTGCTTGCTTTAGTTGCAGATAAGTGACCTATAAAATCTTTGTATTTATCGGTTTCAACATTTGTGCCGTTACCATTGAATAAACCTAAATCAAGCTTAAGAAAATTCCAGGTTGAAGTTTTTGGAGCCTGTATTGTAAGTTTAGCTCCGAGATCTCTTTCTCCCGGGAATAATGTCTGGAAGAGTCTGGACCTTTCAGGTGTTTCTCTTGAACTTGATGAATATGAAATTTCATAACCGAAAGGACGGTCAAATACACCACCTGTTAAGCTTAATGTATTTAGAAAGGGCTCTGTTAAGCTAAGATAAGCATCTTTTATACCAAGTCCTTTTTCAGTTATATCAAACTGCATTACTGCTGAAGCATTTTCAAATGTATAAGCAAATTTGACTCTTCCTCTTCTTACAGAGAATCTGTTGTCAATACCTGAACCAAAGTTTCCGCCTGCCATTGATGAAATGCCGGCTGTGTCTGCGCTTTGGTATTGCATTTGTACATAACCTGTAATCTTAAGCCTTTTGGCTACATCGTTATCAGATTGGAGTTGTTCCAAAGCAGCCGGGACATTTATATCCTGGGATTCCTGAGCTACAGCTACGATAGCGGCCGAAGTAAATAAAGCTGAGAATAGTAAATGTTTGATTGTTTGCATTCGTTTATCAATTTAGTTGATTTTTACTTTCACTCCCCGACATTTTTGACGAGGGGCTTCTAATGGGTTATTTCGAATGCAAAAGAACGTTATGAGTGTTACAAATGTATTTCAACTTTGATAAAATAGCGTGACCGTAAGCAAACTTTAGATGTTGTCGCTTTGTTAAAAAAGAAAACACCTAAAGTATATGAATAAATAAAACAGGCTGCCCGCACGGGCAGCCTGTTCGGCCTAATACAATTTAAACATGAAATATAATATAGGGAAAGGTTCAGTCAAAAGTTGTGTAAGCTGTTTCTCCGTGTTGTGTTTCATCCAGACCGACTGCTTCTTCTGAAGCTGTAGCCCTGACACCGAAGAGCTTTTCTGTAAGCTTAAATAATAAAAATGTAAGTATTCCTGAATATGCCAGAGTTACTACTACTGCGATAAGTTGTACAAGTAACTGATGCCAGTTGCCATGTCCTGCGCCGCTGTAAGCAGCTTGAACCGCTGGTGTTGCAAGAATACCTGTCATAATTGCACCAAGGATACCACCAATACCATGAACTCCGAATGCATCAAGAGCATCATCATATCCGAGTTTTGGTTTCACAAAGGCAACCATAAGGAAGCATATTATTGAAACAATTACTCCTATTAACAAGGCACCGGTCACATCTACAAATCCGGCTGCAGGTGTAATTGCAACCAAACCGGCTACAGCTCCTGTACATACACCGACTACAGTTGGTTTCTTGCCATGGAACCAATCAAGCATAGCCCAGACAAATGCTGCTGTAGCTGCTGCGATATGTGTAACTAAAAATGCATTTGCTGCCAATCCATCAGCTGCAAGGCCACTTCCTGCATTGAAACCAAACCATCCGAACCAAAGCAATGCTGCTCCGATAAACACGTGAGGTATATTGTGAGGAGGTATTGCATGACCTTGATAGTCACGACGTTTACCAAGCATTAGTGCTGTTACTATTGCGGCTACACCGGCGTTGATGTGTACAACTGTACCTCCCGCAAAATCAAGAGCCCCAAGTTTGAAAAGCCATCCGTCTGCAGACCAAACCCAATGTGCTACAGGGTTGTAAACGAACAATGCCCATAAAAGCGTGAATATAAGGAAGCCTTTAAATTTTATTCTTTCTGAAAAAGCACCTATAATCAAAGCCGGTGTAATTACAGCAAACATACACTGGAACAATATGAATATGTAGTGGGGTATTGTGCCTATTGTACCGCCATCAGCTGTAGCCTGTGAGTGTGAAATAAAATACGGACTTAAATCTCCCAGATGTATTCCTTTCAGAAATGCCCAGTCAAATCCTCCGATGAATGGAGCCAAAGGTCCGCTTGAGCTGCCAAATGACAAGCTGTAACCACATACCACCCATTCGATAGAAATTACAGCGGTAATTATCAAACATTGCATTAATACGTTAAGTACATTTTTTCTTCTGACCAAACCGCCATAGAACAATGCAAGCCCGGGTATAGTCATTAACATTACAAGAGCGGTGGCAACTATAAGCCATGCAGTATCTCCGGAATCAGCAACCGGTGTTATCGCTGCAGTTGTACCCGCAGTCTGTGCTGCTAAAGGTGCAGCCAATGCCGCCATTGCGGCAATCAAGTATATAGTTTTCTTCATCTTTATCATTTTTTGTTGTTTTCTTCTTTGTTGTAGAGAGCTTCAGGCCCGGTTTCACCGGTTCTTATACGATATGTTTCTTGGATATCTGAAACAAAGATTT
>CAZCPI010000082.1:8071-10239 GCA_964500535.1 uncultured Bacteroidales bacterium | reverse complement strand
CCTTTACATTAAATGCCGGCGGTTCAATTGATAACAGCGAAAGCGAAGGTTTCAATAATTCAAAAAAGTTTACAAAAATCAAACCTTTAGAAATAAATCAAAGAAACACAACATCGTCAAATACATACAGTACAAACATCAGAGCATCTTATGTTGAACCTTTGTTTAATCTGAAAAACTTTTTGGAAATAGCCGCATCTTACAATGCAAATAACAGAACATCTGAAAAACTCCAGTATGATCTGGACGAGTCAACAAAATTATATACAGTACTTGACTCTGTTTACAGTAATAATTTCCAGAATACATTTTATAACGAATCACTGGAATTAAATTACAGGCATCAGGAACAGAATTATAATTATATGATTGGTATCAAAGCTGATCCTTCACAAACATACAGCAAAAATTTTTACAAAGACGGAGATGTACTTGAACGCGAAAACATTGTTTTTAATGTTTCTCCATCAGCTCAGTTCCGATATAATTTCGGTCGTAAGAAATTTGCAAGACTTCAATACCGGGGCAGAACAAGCCAACCAAGCATAGAACAGATGCAACCTGTCAAAAACAATGATAATCTGATGCGAGAACCAATTGGTAATCCTCAATTGAATCCATCTTTTAACCAGTCATTGAATCTTATGTATTCAACTTTCAACTCTACAAGATTCTCATCATTCAGTGCCGGTATCAATGGTAATTTCACAAAAGATGCTTTGGTTTCAAACAGCATTTATGACAATACAGGTAAAGAATACAGTCAGACGGTAAACTCAGAAAAATCTCCTTTTAATCTTGGTGCAAACGTAATGTATAATACTCCGCTCGTAAAAAACAGATTGCAGTTTAATACACGTACTGAAATCAATTACAGCAAGAGATATGGATACTCAGACAGATCCGGTAATGGAAGTCCGTTCATTGATGAATTAAATGAAACACTCAGACTCGGATTCCTTAGTGATACAAAAAACTGGGGAGCTGGTGAAAATCTTTCACTGACATTCTCAACCGATGTGATTGAGATCGGAGCTCGTGGTTCTGTGAGATATTCAGGTACATCTAACAACCTAAATAACAACACACTGCAAGAAACATGGGACTGGACAGGATCAGGAAATGTCAACCTGCATCTGCCATACAGCATAAATATTTCAACTGATTTAAGTTATACTACACGTGAAGGTTATTCTTCATATAATCAGGATGAATTGGTTTGGAATGCTTCTGTAGACAAATCTGTATTCAAAAAGAAAGGTACTATTTCTCTGAGAGTAAATGATATACTACAGCAAAGACTGAATCTGAGAGAGACTATTGGTGATAATTACAGATCGCTTAGTCGTTCTAATATGCTTACTTCATACTTTATCGTAAGCTTCACATACAGGATCGCTCAGTTCGGCGGTGGCACATCGTCTTCTGATATGTTCAGAGGCGGAGGCAGAGGCAACAGAGGCAGTGGAGGCAACGGAGGCGGCTTCAGAGGAGACGGAGGCGGTTTCGGCGGAGGAATGTTTTAATTAATTTTCTATACACCCCACATGATTTTTTCGGAAAATTAAAAAAGAAAAATGGTTGAGTCTCACCGGCTCAACCATTTTTCTTTTTATAACTGATTACAGCCAAAACACTGAAAAATACAGCAAAACCTGTCAGATAGTAAAATTGAGGTAGCAAATCCACAGAGGAACTGCCTTTAAGATATACTGATCTCAATACTTCCATTAAATATTTCAACGGGCTGATAGTGCTTATTACTTTAGCCCAACCAGGCATGTTATTGACAGGAGTATAAAGCCCGCTCAGGAAAATAAAAACTATTACAAAGAAAAACATCATGAAAGTAGCCTGTTGCAGGCTTTTTGCAAAGTTTGAAATAACAAGGCCCAAAGCAGAGAAAGCAACGATAAATACAGAAACAAACAGATAAATCGTAAGTACATTTCCTGCAGGGAGCAGGCCGTAAAAAAGCCAGGCAACACCAAAACAAATAGTCAGAACAACAAATCCGATAATCCAGTAAGGAATAAGCTTGGATAATATAAAAACAAATTTATTTACCGGAGTTACATTAAGTTGTTCGATAGTACCTCTCTCCTTTTCAAGCACAATATTCAATGCCGGCAGGAAACCGCAAATCATTGCCATCATCATTACCATCA
>CAZCPI010000082.1:4934-7971 GCA_964500535.1 uncultured Bacteroidales bacterium | reverse complement strand
ATTCAACTCTATACTCTTCAGAGCATCAGTATATTTTTCAGATACATCAGTAATCTCAAAATATCTTGATGAAGCGACCTTCTGCACTAGTCCGGAAGAATAATCTGAATGATCATTGTCAACAATGCTTAATTTCAGATCCCTGATTTCAAAATTTGCAACCATGGGAAACAATGCAAGTATTACAAAAGGCAACACTACAATGACCCTCGGTAATACAGGATTCCTGAAAATCTGTTTAAACTCTTTTTCAACAAGATACTTCAACATAGGCTATTCAAGTCTTTCTTTAAATGTCTTCAACGTAATAACTATCAATAAAACAGTCATCGAAACCAATACGACAAGCTCAGGAACTATTGCAGACAAGCCAAGTCCCTTTATCATCAGACTTCTGGCAGCTGTAATATACCATTTGGCAGGAACCACAAAAGACAATGCTTTAAAGTACCATGGCATGTTTTCAACCGGAAACATCATACCCGACAGCAAAATCACAGGGAACATCAGAACCATACCAGATATAATCATTGCGGCATCCTGAGAACGTACAATCGATGAGATAAGCAATCCCAAGGCAAGTGCAAGAAAAATATAAACAAATGAAACAACTAAAAGCCAGAATAAACTGCCTGTAACAGGAACACCCATAATAAAAACGGCTATCAACAATATTACCGTGAGATTGATGACAGATAATAAAAAATAAGGTACAGCCTTTGCTATCAACATGTAAATCGGTTTTACCGGTGAAACCAAAAGAACCTCCATCGTGCCTTTTTCTTTTTCACCGGCAATGGAAACAGAAGTCATCAACGCACAAATCAGCAGTAATATCATGCCCATTACACCGGGAACAAAATTGTAAGCTGACTTTAGAGTTGGATTATAAAGCAGCTTAACCTCGGTATCTATCTGTAAAGGCATACTATTAACCTTAAGAAGATCTTTTTGTGCAGAAGCAATAATGGCAGAAGCATAAGTCGTAATCGTAAGAGCCGTATTCGGATCGCTACCATCAGCAATCAGCTGAACCCCGGCTTCACCATTACGCAACAAATTATCATTAAAGTTCTCGCTGAACACGATAGCCATACCGATTTTGCCCTGCTTAAGCAATTTATCAATTTCAGAAGGAGACTTCAGATAACTAACAACAGCAAAATACTTATTTGAAATCAGCTTATTAACAATCTCATGAGTAGCAACATCCCTTGAAGGATCAAAAACAGCAATTCTGGTATTCTTCACCTCAGTATTGATGGCATATCCAAAAAGAAGAAGCATCAATACCGGCATTATCAGCAGGAAAAACGTAGTCAGCTTATCTCTCAGGATGTGTTTAAACTCTTTTTTTACAAAAGCAGCAAAAACCTTAGCATTATTTTTAGCCGTTTTATTCATATTCTCTCAGCGTTTCTGGCCAATTTCTGAAAAACATCATCCATATTTTTAGCTCCCAAATTACTCTTTAGATTAGCCGGAGTATCCAAAGCCTTAATTTTGCCGTCAACCATTATCGAAACACGATTGCAATACTCGGCTTCATCCATATAATGAGTCGTAACAAAAACAGTAATACCATTATCCGAAGCATTATAAATCATTTCCCAGAACTTTCTCCGTGAAGCCGGATCGACACCACCTGTAGGTTCATCCAAAAAAACAATACCGGGATTATGAAAAATCGATACTGCAAACGACAACTTCTGTTTCCAGCCAAGCGGCAGAAACTTAACCAAAGTATCTCTTTCCTTTTCGAAACCAAGCTTATTAAGCATTGCATTTGTTCTCGGAGCAATTTCAATTTCAGGAATACCATAAATACCGGCGTACAGACGAATATTTTCCCAAACCTTCAAATCTTCGTAAAGCGAAAATTTCTGGCTCATGTACCCTATGTTTCTCTTAACCTGCTCAGACTGACTGTTTATGTCAAAACCTGCCACAAAACCTTTTCCGGAAGTAGGTTTGCTTAAACCACAAAGCATACGCATTGCCGTAGTTTTACCTGCACCATTAGCACCAAGAAATCCAAATATTTCCCCTTTGCTGACCTCAAAAGAAATGTTGTCAACAGCAGTGAATGAACCAAACTTTTTAGTAAGATCCTTAGTAACAATCACTTTATTTGCCAAAACATCATTCATCATATTATGCAATAAAAGTCCCGTATTTAATCAGAAGACAATTGCAGGAAACAATCCTCAACAGATGCCTCAATAGGTTTTATAATAATATTCGTATGTCCCCGGCTCCGAAGCCAGTTATTGAGCTCATCCCGGCTAAAAGACTCATCAATAACCGAAAGATGATGTTTATCACCAAAAGCATAGCAGGAGAAAGCCTTATCATAATCTCTCAAATCGGTGAGCAGTCCCGACATCCTGTCACTATTGACAGCCCACAGCTTACCCCTGAATTCACCGACTATCTTCTCAGGAGTATTAATTTTCAGAAACCGTCCACCCTGTATCAAAGCAATGCTGTCGCACAATCCGGCTTCGTCCATATATGATGTCGAAACCAATATGGTAATACCTTCAGATTTCAGTTTTTTCAGCATTTCCCAGAATTCTTTCCTCGAAACCGGGTCAACACCTGTGGTTGGCTCATCAAGAAACAAAACCCTGGGTTTATGTATCAGAGCACAACTCAATGCAAGTTTTTGTTTCATACCACCAGATAATGCCCCGGCTTTTCTGTCCTTAAAAGGCTCGATTTGCCGGTAAATATCTTTAATCAGATAATAATTTTCCTTAATAGTGGTATTGAAAATCGTAGCATAAAAACTCAGATTTTCCTCAACAGTCAGATCCATATAAAGCGAAAAACGTCCGGGCATATACCCTACTCTTTTGCGGATTTCTCTGAAATCCTTTACAACATCAAGACCATCAACAGTCGCGGTACCGGTATCAGACAAAAGAAGCGTAGTAAGAATCCTGAAAAGAGTGGTCTTCCCGGCTCCATCCGGTCCGATAATACCAAACATATCACCCTCTTCAACATCCAGACAAATATCTTCAAGAGCCTG
>CAZCPI010000082.1:0-4834 GCA_964500535.1 uncultured Bacteroidales bacterium | reverse complement strand
GAGAGCTTAAAGCCTTACATTCATCATCAATGCTTTTACCACTATTGGTCAGAATGGTCTTCTGAGCACTTAATTGCTTTTCAAGTATTTCAATCTGAGAATCAATATCATCAAGCTGCTTTTGATTGGCAGCATTAGCTTTGACCAGATTCTCAAAACGGGTCTTTTCTCTGTTAGCAGCCGATATCTGTTGCCTGATGGCAGCAAGTTGTGATTCAACATCAGGACGCCTGTTTTGAGCAGCAGCAATCGAAGCTTTCAACTGTACTTTCTTTAAATAAAGCTGAGTAGTATCAACCATGCCTAAAACATCACCAGCCTTAACCTGTTGCCCTTCAGTAATATCCAATTGAATAATCTTACCTGCCGTTTCTGAAGAAACCATTATCTCAGTCGATTCGAAATAACCTGAAGCATCAGCCAAACCATCTTTACCTCCACAAGAGAAAAAAGTAAGCAACAATGCTGCTCCAAAAAAATAATGCAATTTGTAAGGATTCATATCTCTGATATATTAATTGTTCATACTATATTTCAAATTGTAAATGCCAAGCAATAACTGAACTTCATGCAGGCTCTTCTGAGTCCTTGCAATGTTTTCTGCATTGATTTCCCTCAACAAATCAGTAACAGTTGCCGTACCATTCCCGACTTTTACACTGCAGGCATTTTTAATATTCTGACGAAGCATAATTATCTCATCATCGCTCCTGATTTGCTCACTCAGCTTGACGACTTCATTCTTTTGTCTTGAAACCACAAGATTGTTATTGTAAATAAAGGTTTCCTTCTGGGTTTCAACGATATTACGGTTATTGATGAGAGCATTGATACTGTTTTTCTGAGTATACAGACCACCAAGATTCCATGACAACCTGACACCGCCAATATAGTAAGGAGAAAAACCGCTTTTAAGCATATTTAGACCGGGATTTCCATAACCGCCCTGTAAAAAAGCCCCCAGCTTAGGCAAATTTCCTGAATGTATCAGATTTTCCTGTTTGGAATAAAGATCCAGCTGTTTGTCAAACAATCTGATTTCAGGACGATTGACAAACCTCTCTGCAATTCCTGAGTTATCACCAGAGCCTGCAATGGACAGGGTTAACGCATCAAAACCACGGTCAGAAGCGAGTCTTGCATCAAAAGGCTTTTCAAGCTGACTATCTTTAGCCTTTTCATCGCCTGTCATAGCAGCAAGCATTTCCCTGAATGATTTGAGGGAAGCCGTTATCTCACTTTTCCTCTGAGTATTGTTCAGCATTTCCACTCTTATGGCATCCACATCAGACTGATTAGCCACACCATTTTTCATGAAAGCAACCACACGATCGTAATTAGTGACAAGCTCCTTCTGAAGAGTTTCATTTTGCTTTAGCTGCTCTTCAAGCAAAAGAATTCCAAAAAATATCTGGTTTATCCTGTCCCTGAGCGAATAAAGGTCAACCTCTATCCTTTCCTTTTCAACTTCAGCAGTAGCCTTTATTATTTTCTTCTGTGAAGCCGTGACTCCACCATCCCATATAATCTGTGAAGCTTCAACAACTGCCTGAGTCTGATTCTTCGGCATTTCGACATTAATACCCATTGGCGGAATACTTATCGAAGTAGCTTCAGATTGATATGTTGTTCTCGCTGAAACCGACAATTGTGGCAACCAGGCTTTTCCTGCATTGGATAAATTATAACCTGCAGATTTCTCAATCAGATCAAACTGCTTCACCTGAGGGTAGTTCTTTCTTGCATTTTCCTGACAATCGTCCAGAGACAACTGAGCCTGAGAAGACAGACAGTAAAAAGCAGCTAAAAAAAATATTGAAACTATTTTCTTCATAATATAATATTTTCATTAAGACCATTTTGAACGCAGCATGCCTGGAGCCACAAGCCACAAGGCACATTTCAGATGCCGGATGTAACGCCGCAAGCTTTTTCCTGATAAAGCTTTGATTATCGATACTAACATCACATTTTGCAAATTATGGTTTCAAAGTCCTCATTATAGTCTGAATATTTTCTTCCCGGCGTTGCTCAAGAAGATAATTCAACTGTTCATCATCAGTCTTTGTAATCATCTGATACATTGGTGAGAGCATAAATGTCATGATATTCAGCGAAAAAACTCTGAATATCACATCAAGAGCCATGGTCTTACATATATTACCCTTCTCAAATTGTTCATCAAGCTCTTCCTGCAAAATTTTAAATGCCGGTATCGGAGTATTCGTAAAACTTTCAACAATTCCGGTAATCAATTCCTTATTAGTGACGATTTCATTAAAAAACATAACAGGCAGTCTCCAGTTGTCTTTAATGAAATCAAAATGCGCGGAAATCCTCCTCCTCATTTTTTCTTCAAAAGAGCAGTCTTCAATATTGATTTTCATAAGCGAGCCTATGAAACTCTCAGCTTTCTTCCTGAAAACCAAGCCAAACAGGTTTTTCTTAGATCTGAAGTAATAGTGTACTAAAGATTGATTGCAACCTGCAAGCCTGGCAATTTCAACTGTAGAAGTCCGGTCGAAACCCTGAGTAAGAAACAATTCCTCCGCGGCCTGCATTATCGCCTGTTCAAGATTCTTGTCTTGTTTATCTGTCATTGATAGTAATATTTAATAGGTCTATTAAATATGCAAATCAATAAATAAAAAACTATATTTACAAACATTTTTCAGAAATTTTTTCTGTAAAAAATTCAAACATGCAGACCACTTAAATATTAATTACCGTGAATAGAAAAAATTTATTCCTGCTTTTAGGATTATTCATTAGTTATCAGGCTATAGCCCAAACAGTTCAACTCGCAAATGACAAATTAAATGTCCATTCGCCCAACCAAAAAATCAGTGTCTCACTATGCAATAAAGAGAACTCTGAGACCGGTGAATGGTATCTGAAAGTTAACAGTTTAAAAGAAGGTGCAAGCTCTGAATTAATACATTCCATAAGACTGGGTTTATCAAGAGAAGATCAGGATTACCTGACCGCATTGAAATTCATCAAAGCCTCGAAACAAAAAAAGATAGTTGATGATTACATTGCCCTTCATGGCAAACGCTCTCATTGCACCAATGAAGCCAACGAAGTTACGGTATCGTTTTCAAATCCGGACAAATCAAAAATGAATATTATCATCAGAGCCTATAACGACGGCGTTGCGTTTCGTTATGAATTTCCCGATAAAAGCGGCAAGTATGTCATAAATGACGAATATACAGCCTACGAAATCAATCCTGCGACTAAAAGATGGATGGAAAAGTGGACACCGTCAAACGAAAATCTATACTCAACAATGCAGGATGATAAGACACAACAGGAATGGGGATATCCTGCATTATTTAAGAACCAGAATAACGACAACTGGTTTCTGATACATGAGTCTGATGTTGACAGAAACTATTGTGGAACCAAACTGAGCAACAAAGCGACTGCTTCTTTTTATAAGCTGACATTTCCCGATCAGAGAGACGGAAATAACATGGGAGAATCCAAACCAACCATTACCCTGCCCTGGAAATCTCCATGGAGAGTAATTATTGCCGGCAGCCTTGCTGATATCGTTGAGTCAACATTGATAGATGACGTAAGCAGTCCTTCAAAATTAGAAAAGACAGACTGGATTCAACCCGGAACAGTATCATGGAACTATTGGTCAAGCAATCACGGCACAAAAGATTTTAAGACAGTTTGTGCTTTTGCAGACCTTGCAGTAGCAATGCACTGGCCTTATACCCTGCTTGACTGGGAATGGGATGCAATGGGCAATGGTGGAAACCTCGATGATGCAATAAAATATATCGTTTCAAAAGGTATTAAACCACTTATCTGGTACAATTCAGGAGGCAAGCATAACTGGGTAAGCGCAACACCAAAAGACCGTATGCTGACACATGAAAACAGAGTCGAAGAGTTTACCAAACTACAAAAAATGGGAATTTGCGGAGTTAAGATTGACTTCTTCGAAAGCGAAAAACAGGATATGATCAAATATTACCTTGACATACTTGAAGATGCTGCAAAGTTTAATATGATGGTTTATTTCCATGGATGTATAGTGCCAAGAGGATGGGCACGCACATATCCAAACCTTATGACATACGAAGGTATCCGCGGAGCTGAATGGTATAACAACGGACCTGAATTTACCTATACTGCCCCTGAACACAACACGATAGTACCGTTCACCCGTAACGTTGTCGGATCTATGGACTATACCCCTGTTACATTCACCAATTCACAAAACCCGCATATTACATCTTATGGTCATGAGCTGGCACTCAGCGTGGTTTTCGAATCAGGGTTTCAACATTTAGCAGACCGTCCTTCAGGATATTATGATTTACCTGAAGCGCCAAAAGAGTTTCTTCAGAAAATACCTGCAGCCTGGGATAATACAAAGCTTGTTGACGGAAATCCCGGAAAAGAAATTATTATCGCCCGCCTTAAAGGAGACAACTGGTATATGGGTGGTATAAATGGAGAAAACAGGGAAAAATACAAGAAAGTGCCATTAAGCTTTTTGAGCGATGGTAAAAAATATACCATGACTCTTATAAAAGACGGTGAACATGACAAAGTGTTTGAAACTCAAAAACTGACTGTTGACAATAAAACAGTAGTGGATGTGAAGATGCTTCGCCGCGGAGGTTTCGCAGCATCTTTTACTATAAGTGAATAATAGACGCTTATTCTCGTAGGTTTCGCCGTATCATTTATTATCAGCGAAAATTAGTTTGCAGAAAGATCCGAAACCTACGAGTTTACCAAAAGACTCGATAGGATCATCATTGTTTATCAGACTTTTAAAGACTCTGATACAACCACCGTGCGTCAC
>CAZCPI010000081.1:1319-10311 GCA_964500535.1 uncultured Bacteroidales bacterium | reverse complement strand
CACCTGTTATCAGAAATGGCTTTTGTCTCTGAGATAAATTGTGTCAGAAAGGAATTACATGCAGCAGGCTGATCCCAACTCATCCCAACTTCACAAATCATTACATCTTTATTGTAACGTCTTATCATGTCCTTCATATTGTTAACACAAACAGAAACCATTTGTTGCCAGTTTGAAGTTTCAGGATACAGTGACATGCCAATCACATCCCATTTGCCTCCATACTGGACGAAACCGTCAAAAATCCACCTGAACAAAGTATTTTTATCCCCTTCCTGAATGTGAACCACGATTTTTGCTTCGGGAAAAACTGATTTCGCGGCATCATATCCTGCATTATTCAGGGCAACATACTGAGACATATTGACAGAAGCCTTACCATCTTCCCAAAGCATGCCATTACCGGTTTCATTGCCAATCTGAATCCATTCAGGTTTAATATTCAACTGCTTCAGTGCCTGAAGTACATCGGTAGTGTGTTTTGAAACCGCTTTTTTAAGATTATCAAAATTCATTGCAGACCAGGCAGTCGGCTTATATTGTTTGGAAGGATCGGCCCAGGAATCGCTGTAATGAAAATTTATCATTATTCTCAAACCCAGATCATTTGCTCTTTTTGCCTTATTTATCAAATCCTGAGTATTACACCATCCGTCAGCAGGATCAACCCAAACCCTGAGCCTTATGGCATTAACACCCAACTCTTTTAACAGAACAAAACAATCCTTTTCACGACCCTGCGAGTCGTAAAACTTTTTACCGGCATGTTCCATTTCTGTAAGCCAGCCAATATCAGCCCCTTTGGCATAGCCTGCAAGGACAGGTTTATCAGGTTCAGGATTTTTGTCGCATGATAAAAGCAACAACATCAATAGTGAAAAGACCAGCTTTACTATATTTTTCATACGTCATTTTTTATTTTTAACACTAAGGTCGTATGGAACGCCGCATGCCAAAATTATAATTAACCCGGACGTTTTATCGAAGCATGCTCGTTTCATACGTATTTAATTTCATTTAAACATAAGGACAAATATAATAATCCTCCTCAATATTAATTAAAAAAATTCCCGACCGTAATCAGCCGGGAACATTGACTAAATGCAGAAAAACAGTTTTTTGTACTATAAACACCTTTCTGTAAAAGCGGGGAATCTTCGATTAAGGTTAGTAAGAAAGTTATTGTTTGTTAACCCCGACCCTGAGTTACGGAGAATGTACTCTTTGTTATTTAAAAGGTTCAAACTTCAAATCAAAGGCTTCAGCAACAGCCTTGTAAGTTACTTTGCCTTCTATTATATTCAAACCTGCAGAAAGACTGTCATCTTCACTACAAGCCTTTTTCCATCCTTTGTTTGCAAGCATCATAACATATGGGAATGTTGCATTAGTTAAAGCCAGCGTAGAAGTATATGGTACTGCACCAGGAATGTTTGCCACACAATAATGTAAAACTCCGTCCACAGAATAAACAGGATCAGTATGTTTTGTCGGTTGTGAAGTCTCAAAGCATCCACCCTGATCAATAGCAACATCAACTAACAGGCTACCCTTCTTCATCAGTTTAAGCATAGGTCTTGTAATTACACAAGGAGCTTTTGCTCCGGGTATCAAAACAGCACCAATCACCAGGTCTGTTGAGGAAAGTTCGGCTTCAATATTATATGGTGAAGAATAGAGAGTCTTGACATTTATCGGAAGGATTTCACTCAGATATCTTAGTCTTGGAAGAGAAATATCTGCAATTGTAACGTCAGCACCTATCCTTCCGGCTAAAATGGCGGCATTATAGCCGACCACTCCACCTCCGAGTATAAGGACTTTTGCCGGTTTAACACCGGGAACGCCACTCATAAGCAAACCTCTCCCACCCTGAGGCCTCTCAAGAAAACGAGCACCTTCCTGGACAGCCATTCTGCCTGCAACTTCAGACATCGGTATCAGCAATGGTAAAGACTTGTCCTTTTTTTCCACGGTTTCATAAGCAATGCATATTGAATTGCTTTTGATCATTGCCATTGTCAAATCCTTATCTGATGCGAAATGGAAATAGGTGAAAATCACCTGACCTTGTTTAACAAGTAAATATTCAGATTTAATCGGTTCCTTGACCTTAACAATCATTTCTGCTATATCATAAATGCTTTCGATATCAGGAAGTATTTGTGCTCCTGCAAGCAGATATTCCTCATCAGGGAAACCACTGTTCTCTCCGGCCAAATGCTGAACATAAACAATATGTCCTGATTTAACCAATTCTCTTGCCCCACCAGGTGTCAACGAAACCCGATTCTCTGAATCTTTGATTTCTTTTGGTATTCCGATTATCATATAGTAAGTGTTTTATTAGATTTGACGCTAAAAATATATTGTTTGTCTGACATAATGACAAATTTTTTGGGAAATTTTTAAAAAATGTATTGGTAAAATATAACTACTTATATTTTAATTAAATAAATATAATGAAACCAAATCGGAACACTTCTTTAATTGTAATAATTAAGATCAGAAAAAAGTTTATGCCGGAAAACCTTCAAACACTGCAAAACTTTTTAACTTTGATTTTTTATATCAACAAAAATGCAACTAAGCGATAAAGCCATTGAGGTCCGGAAACAAATTGAACAATATCAACGTTCGACCGAATTTCTCAAACTTACTGAAACCTTTGCTGGAAACCCTGATAACGTTTCAGGACTTGTGGAGCTGGTTTCGTCAGATGACAAATATCCTTATCCTCAGTATGCGTCACACCTGCTCCTGCATATAGCCAGAATAAATTCACCGGCATTGGAATCTCATTATGACAGAGTGCTTGACTGTATATTAATTACGACAAACACATCCCTGAAACGCAATCTTCTTGGAGTACTGATGTGTTTTGATCTTAAAGATTACCGGGACGGGGAGTTGCTTGACTGGCTTTTTGAGAATCTTGCCAAAGCTGACAGTCAGCCGGGACTAATAAATTACTCTGTCAGAAAACTTGTTCAGTATATCGAGATTTATCCGGAACTGAAAAACGAGGTGGAAACAGCTGTTAAATTACGCGAAGAACTGGGCATGAACAGAGGCCTGACAGAATGGAGCGTAATGGTATTCAATAAAGGAATTAAAAAAAAGAAACTGAAAATTCAGGAATAAATCCCTACAAAATAATCTTATCATGAAACCAAAACCTGTTAAAGCCATAATAATTCTGATACTTGTTCTGGCCCCATTATCAATCAAAAGTCAGACCAAAGCTCATGAAATAAACCAGAAATTAGGAAGAGGAGTCAATTTGGGCAACTGTCTTGAAGCACCAAATGAAGGAGAATGGGGAGTAACATGGAAACCGGAATATTTTGAAATCATATCAGGACTTGGTTTCAATTCAGTCAGATTGCCTGTCAGATGGGAACCGGCTTCAAGAAGTTCTGCTACTGCTCCATATACTATTACACCGGCCTTCTTCAACAGGATAGATCAGATAGTTAATTCAGCCCTGAAAAATAAACTAATGATCATAATCAACATGCATCATCATGATGAACTTTTTAGTAATCCGGACGCAAATCTCGAAAGGTTCAAAAGCATGTGGAGACAAATAGCCACTCACTATAAAAACTATTCCGATTCACTTGTTTTCGAGTTACTTAACGAACCAAACGGAAATCTGACTGCTGAAAAGTGGAATATATTTCTGAGAGAAGGGATTAAAACAGTCAGGGAAATCAGCCCCGGCAGGACTATTGAAATCGGTACTCCAAATTGGGGTGGTATAAGCGGACTTTCAGATTTGAGCTGGCCGGATTCAAGTAATCTTATACTTACAATACACTATTACAATCCATTCCAGTTTACTCATCAGGGAGCGACCTGGACGGGAAGCGACACTCAGAGTTGGCTGGGAACCACCTGGGATAATTCTGAAGCCGAAAGAAATGTCATAATTAATGAGTTTAAAGCTGTAAAAGAGTTTTCGGTAAATAAAAATATTCCGGTGAATATTGGAGAGTTTGGATCATTTAATCCTGCCGATATAGATTCACGTGAGCGCTGGACCACTTTTTGTTCAAGATTCTTTGAAGAGTCCGGTTTCAGCTGGAATTACTGGGAATTTTGTTCCGGCTTTGGTTTTTATGATCCTGTAAAGAAGACTCTCAATGATAAACTGGTAAGAGCCTTACTAAAAAACAGCATGCCACCGGCTAATCCTGTAACTAAAAAGCAGATATATTCAAACAATTTTTCAGGTGGCACAGCAGGAATTTCACTTTCCACCCAACAAGGTGGAGCCGGAACTGCAAAAATTGAAAACGGAGCATACAGAGTCAGCATTACTGCACCCGGAACAGAAAGCTGGCACGTTCAGGCCAATATTGTTAATATCAAGTTTGAAAAAGGCAAAACTTACCTGATTGATTATGAAGCCTGGTCTGAAAATGACAGATCGATGACTGTCAGCGCTGCAATGAATAAAAGCCCGTGGACAGGATACAGCAGTTTTCAGGCAATATTAGCTAAACAAAAGCAATCCTTTAGCCATATGTTCAGAATGAATAATGTTACAGATAATGCAGCCAGAGTTTCATTCGATATCGGTAAAAGTACCGATGATATATTTATAGATAATATAGTTATTTCAGAGGTTACTGTACAGTCTTCTATGTCCGCGGACATAAATAAATTAACAGTCTATCCTAATCCTTTCAATAGTCATATTTGCATTACAGGTAGTCCTGAAACCCTTAAATACAGTATATATAACCTTAATGGCCTCAACATTAAAAATGGAAATACATCAGGTTTAAATGCCATAATAGATTTATCAGAGCTTAAAACCGGCACATACATCCTCAGGACAACCGATATAAATCAAATTGTCCTGAATTACAAGATTATAAAATTGCCCGATTAATCAGATAAGAAATCTTATTACCACATAATTACAACACGGAACTTCATTGCAGGAGGGGTTTCTTCATAGAAATCCGAGTTGGTGACATATACATTAATTGCGCCCGGAGAATAATCATAATCTACAGTCTGAGTCCATAATGCACCCTCATTATTCTCATAATGACGTACATATGGTAAAACCTGCTGAACCTGACCTGACTGGTAATATGCCTGTACGTTACCGTTATCACAAACGTATTTTGTAACCTGAGGCACATTAAATGTACAGTAATAATACGCATTCAAACCCTGATCATCCCTGCTGATTTTCCAGTCTGAACTCTTTACATCAAGGTAAACAACTTCCCACTTGGTTTCGTAATAATCGTTATTACAGGAGCCCAAAACAATAGTCAGGACAAATAGCATCAGGAACTTTTTCATCGTAGTTTTTTTTAATTCAGTATATGATTTATAATAAAGACTGAGAAAACTTCATTTTGTAACATTAATAATAAAAAAAATTATCTGTTTGGATTTGTTGTTCTTGTACGCGAGAAACCCTGAGCACTTTTATTTCTGAAAGTGACAGGTATCGCACAAGGTACGGCAACTTTCTTACCGTTCAATTCACCGGGTATCCAGTCAGGCATAAGTCTAACGATTCTCATAGATTCGGCATCAACATCAGGATGGACCGGCCTTACCACACGGGCATCATTTAACTTGCCGTTTTCATCAACTACTGCATAAACTACGACAGTACCTTCGATAGGATCTAAAGTTGTTGCAGGCGGATATACCTGATTTTTTGCAATGAAAATTTTCATAGCCTTCTCACCACCGGGGAACTGAGGCACTTTATCAACTTTAAAGGCTTCAAAAAGATCTTCACCTCCGGGGCCTTTGAAACCAAGAATAACAGAAAGGACAACCTTATTTTTTTCATTCCATACAGTCCAGTGTTTCACTTTATTTTTTTCGTAAAGAATATACTTGTTCTTTTTGCCGTTTTTATAATACCAGATGAATTCGCCATCCCTTACTTCAGGTTTCAACGATGTAAACTGACCTTTTCTGATAAGCTTACCATCAACCTGATAATCTTCAACCGTATAATGATTTGTAAGATTATCTAAAGTAGTTACTCTGTAATAAGTAGCCTGATCCTGAGTCGGCACTTTATTAAAGTCTGAATCAAGCCAGATAATTTCCTGTTCCTGAGCAAGAATAAATAAGGGGAACAGTAGCAAAAAGAACATCAATATCCGTTTCATGTTTTATAAATTAAGGCTGATATGCAAATATATAAATTTTAAGACAGTTTTATGTTTTTCAGACTTTATATGATGGTTTGTTTTAATTACTTTTGGGTCAACTAACATAATTTAACATGAAACGAGCATGCTTAAACAAAACATCCAAAACAATAATATTTTTGGCATGCGCCGTACCATATGACCTTAGTGTAAAAATAAAAAATAACATATGAAACCAAAGGCACTTCTTTTGTTTATAATACTATTCAGTACAACAGCGTTTGCCCGATATACTCCGGTGAAGGATATTTTGTATTATCAGGTAAACATATCTCAACCCGTTATAAGTGATTCATCAAACGCCAAAGGTGACAAATATGAAGATCTGACTTTACTCGAAAGTCGTGTCACAGAACCCGAAAACAATACCACAGGAAACTCCGGATGGAAAATAATCACTCCGTCTGCGGATTCTGTTTACAGGGTTGACAAACCCGAAAAAGGACACAGGATTTCATTATGGAAGTTTTACCTGAATACAGACAGGTACTTACCACTAAAAGTTGAAATTAAATCAGCAAATCCCTTTATCGTATATCTGGATGGTGAGAAAAAAGCGGATAAAAAGACATTTGAGTCTAAAGTCGGAAATGCAAAAAAAACGACTGTAACTCTTGACGCTGAGCCAAAGCAATACACCTTTATTATAAAAATGCTGACTTCTGATGATGATTCGTGTGAAACCGTTTTGTTTGCCGAAGTAAAAACAGAAGACAGAGATTCACTTGCAAGCATAAATCTAAGTTCCTCTCCATCAAGAAACCTTTATTTCGGGGATTTCAACACTGGTAAAAAAATAAATGGTACAACAATCTCATGTGACGGGAAATATGCATTAATCAATTACACATCAACATTTAAGGATGGTACGACATCTTCTTCAACAGAATTAAAGGATTTAATCAATAACCGCACACTATGGAACATTGAAAAAGACCCCAGAGGCCTTACATGGGCCAATCATGCAAGTCTGTTATATTATACAATCAAAGGTGCTTCAGGCAAAGAGTTAAGGACTGTAGATCCTTTGACTCAAAAAGAGGAGGTCTTAGTTAAAGATCTTCCTGAAGGCAGTTTTACATGGTCTCCTAAAGGCAACTATCTCGTTTATTCCATTAGCGAATCAGCCGAAGAAGACAAAGGCGAGTTAAAAAGATTCATTTCGCCGGAAGACAGACAACCGGGCTACAGAAGTCGTTCATCACTATATAAATATGATATCTCAAGCGGCCTTCTGGCCCGTTTAACCTACGGTAAAGAAAACACCTGGCTGAGTGATATCAGCAAAGATGAAAAGTATATTTTGTTCAGCATTACCAGAAACGTACTTACGGTTGAGCCTTATTCGGAAACTGATATGTATAAGCTCGATATTGAAACCATGCAGGTGGATACAATCTGGCAGCACGAGAAGTTTGCAACCAGTGCATTGTTCTCACCGGATGCAAAGAAGATACTTATACAGGGTGGCCCCGAGTCCTTCAAAGGTATTGGTCTGAATATTGAAGCCGGACAAAAAGCAAATCTTTTTGATATTCAGGGTTTCATTATGGATCTGAATACAAAAAAAACCGAGGCAATAACAAAAGAATTCAATCCTAGTATAAGTAATGCGGTATGGAGCAAATATGACAACAAGATATATTTTGATGCTGAAGACATGGATTACGAGAGGATTTATATCTATGATCCATTAAAGAAAACATTTGAAAGACTCAAAATATCTCCTGATGTAGTGAGAGGGTTTGATCTGGCTATTGGTGCACCCCGCGCTGTTTATTACGGATCTACAAATACTTACACTGGTAAAGCATATTCAATTGACCTGAAAAGCAGGAAAGAAACAATACTCTGCGATCCGGGAGCTGAAAGACTGAGCAATGTAAACTTCAGCAAGACAGGAGACTGGGACTTTAAAGCATCAGATGGTACACTTATAACAGGCAGATATTATCTTCCTCCCAACTTTGACGAATCAAAGAAGTACCCGTTGCTTGTTTATTACTATGGCGGAACTTCTCCGATAAGCCGGAGTTTTGAAAGCAACTACCCTCTTAACTTTTATGCAGCTCAGGGTTACGTGGTTTACACATTGCAACCTTCTGGCACTACGGGTTTCGGTCAAAAGTTTTCAGCCAGACATGTAAACGCTTGGGGAGATTATACTGCTGATGAAATTATACTTGGCACGAAACTTTTCTGCAGGTCTCATAATTTTGTTGATTCAACTAAAATCGGATGCTTCGGTGCCTCATACGGTGGTTTCATGACAATGTATCTGCAGACAAAAACAGACATCTACAAGGCTGCCATTTCTCATGCGGGTATCAGTTCAATAACCAGTTATTGGGGAGAAGGCTACTGGGGATACTCTTACAGCGCAGGAGCTTCAGCAGGAAGCTGGCCATGGAACAATCCTAAGCTTTATACAGAACACAGCCCCCTGTTTTATGCTGATAAAATCAATACGCCTATTTTGCTTTTACATGGGACCGCTGATACAAATGTTCCGATTGGAGAAAGTATTCAGTTATATACAGCCCTGAAAGTATTAGGCAAGGATGTTGAGTTCGTGCGTGTACAGGATGAAGACCATTCCATCAGAAAGTTTTCACATCGCCTTGACTGGTACAGAACTCAAATGGCATGGTTTGCCAAATACCTTAAAGGCGATGACAGGTGGTGGAATGATTTGTATAAGAAGAGCGAGCTGGAGAAATAAAACAGTGAGAACTAAACTGAACTAAATATGACCCCGCCGGAAAATGCGGGGTGTGCGCGTACAGTAA
>CAZCPI010000081.1:0-1219 GCA_964500535.1 uncultured Bacteroidales bacterium | reverse complement strand
CGCGTACAGTAATTGTTTCAAAAGCTATTTTGTCAATTGCAGGATTTCCTTTTCGAAACCGGGATATTCTGCAATCAGCTCTTCACGGTTTCCCAGAACGAAATCAGTAAAGTCGAAACCGGGACAAACGGTTGTACCAAATAAAACAAACTCACCTCCTTCCTTAAGCCTTTGACCCTGCCATACACCTTTTTCAATAATAGCGCAGGGTTTCATACCTTTTGAAAGCTCTGTACCTATTTCGAGAAGTTCGCCTGTACCATCAGGATATAACTTCAACAACTCAGTCGGATCACCCATGTAAAAATGGAAAATTTCATCTGACTCAACTTTGTGCATCGCAGATATATCACCAGGTTTAAGTAAATAATAAATGCCGGTTCCAAAGCTTCTGGAACCTGAATATCTTTCAGGCAAGCCATCTTCTGGTATTATTTCTTCAGATCTGTAAATTTCCCTGTAATAACCACCTTCGGGATGCGGTTTAAGTTCAAGCAACTTAATAATTTCATCAGCACGATTCATTGGCAAATAGTGAATTTGGAATATGTTTTTGGATCAATTCTAATAGTTTGTCCTTTTTAATTGGTTTAGAGATATATCCGTTGCAACCTGCAGACAGGAAACGATATTCATCACCTGTCTGAGCATAAGCTGTAGTGGCAATTACAGGAAGATCCGGCCTGAATAAGTGAATAATCTGAGTTGCTTCCATTCCATTCATTACAGGCATCTTAATATCCATCAGAACCAAAGTTATTTTATCATTTTGCTTGCAAATATCCACAGCTTCAACACCGTTTTTAGCATGTAAATAATCACAATTTATCATTTTTATCACGGCTTCAATATACAAAAAATTCAGTTCATCATCTTCAGCAATCAGTATCAAAGGTCTGGAACTATTAGTTAGCAAATCCTGACCTGTTGACAGTTTATTTGATTTCAACTCAGAAACTTTATAAGGTACAGTAAATGAGAAAGTAGAACCGACCCCCTTCTCTGATACAACGCTGATAGTTCCACCTAATAGTTTTACGAGTCCGCTGGCAATCGTCAGTCCCAGGCCACTTCCTTCGTACCCTCTGGTATTTGAAGTATCTTCCTGAGAAAACATAACGAATATCTTTTCCAGTTTATCCTTCGCAATTCCTTTACCGGTATCCTTAACATAAAAATTAATAAAACCATTCATCACGTTGAAACCGCAGCTTATACA
>CAZCPI010000080.1:0-10473 GCA_964500535.1 uncultured Bacteroidales bacterium | reverse complement strand
CACCTCTTGAAATAAGCGTACCTGCTTACGGCGGTTTCGTCATAAAGTTTGTTACAGCAAAGAAATAATATTCGGGTAAAAATGAAACTGTTATAATACCGGTGCATAAAAAAAAGAGGTTGGGGAATATCCAACCTCTTTTTTTTATTATAACCCGGATTTCAGGAATTTAATATACTTGTCAATGTCTTCGTTGTAGGAATAACTTGGGGCAAGTGGCTCTCCCCGGGCATTTAAAAGAATGTAATAGGGCTGGGCATTTGCTCCGAATTTATGACGTTGCAGATAGCTCCATTTGTCGCCGACAGTGCGGAGCTTTCTGGTTTTGCCGTTTTCCTGTATCTCAATGGTTTCTTTTAATGGTGTCTTGTCATCAACCATAAGTGTAATCAGGATGTATTTGTTTTCGAGCAAATCCTTAACTTCCGGATCCTGCCATACTGAATTTTCCATTTTGCGGCAATTGACGCAGCCGTAACCTGAGAAGTCTATCATTACAGGTTTGCCTGACATAGCTGCAGCTGCCATACCGCTTTCATAATCTGTAAAAGCAGGATGTACTTCATTATCATACAGATTGAAATCCTGTGTGCTTGCAGGAGGCGAGAATGCACTGATTGCTTTAAGAGGTGCTCCCCATAGTCCCGGTATCATATAAATGGCAAATGCCAGTGATATCATGGCCATAATCAGCCTGGTGACTGAAACATGTTTCAAGTCGCTGTCGTGAGGAAGTTTGATTTTTCCGAGCAGGTAAAGGCCTAAAAGACCGAATATTACTATCCACAATGCAAGGAATGTTTCTCTGTCGAGTAATCCCCATCCGTATGCAAGATCGGCAACCGAGAAAAATTTGAGGGCGAATGCAAGTTCCAGAAATCCCAGCACTACTTTAACTGTGTTTAGCCAACCGCCTGATTTGGGCAGCTTTTGCAGCCAGTTTGGAAATATTGCAAACAGAGTAAATGGTATTGCCAGCGCCAGGGCGAAACCAAACATGCCTATAGCCGGTCCGATGAGCGAATTCATTGTTGCCGCTTGTACCAGCAAGGTGCCTATGATAGGTCCTGTGCATGAGAAAGATACCAGCGAAAGCGTGAATGCCATAAAGAAGATGCTCAGCAAACCTGATGTGCTGTCTGCTTTGCTGTCTATCTTATTTGTCCATGATGATGGCAATACAAGCTCGAACGCTCCGAAAAATGAGATGGCAAATACCACAAGCAATGCAAAGAAAAGGAGGTTGAAAACAGCGTTTGTCGCAAGACTGTTAAGCGAACTTGCCCCGAATATCAGTGTAATTCCCAGTCCTAGTATCAGATAAATGACAATAATAGATAAACCGTATTGAACGGCTTCTTTGACTGCTTTTTTTGAATTTTTGTTTCTTTTGAGGAAAAAGCTTACAGTCATCGGTATTATAGGCCATACGCATGGTGTCAGCAGAGCAAGCAATCCTCCGATAAATCCTGAAATCAGCAAAAACCACCATGATGTATCTGCAACATCGTTGATGCTGCCCATTTGTTTGAGCTCTTCAATGACAGGTTTCCATAAAGGGTTTTTGTCTGTATCTGAAACAGATGCTTCCTGAACAGAACTATTTGCAACTTCTGTTGTATCGTTGACCGTCTCTTCGTTTGCTGTGACGGCTTCTTTTGTTTCAAGAGTTTTAATCTGACTTGCTATCTGTGGAGTTTCTGCAGGCTTTTTATATGCTGCTGCGCCTGCGGTTTCGCCCTTGCCTTTAAAAGAAAACTCGAAGTCGGAAGGAGGGAGGCAACTCTCGTCATTGCAACCCATATAATTAATGTATCCTTCGATAAGATAGCCGGTCTTGTCTGTAATCTTTATTTTTTGAATGAACTTAGCCTGTTTTTCATACCAGGTAAGTACCAGACCGAATGTTTCATCTTTTTTGGTTATTGATGCGCTTTTGGGTTCGGGGTTTCCTATAAGGCTGACTCCCTTTAATTTGTCATATTTAAAAGTGGTGGAGACCGGACCTCCTTCGGGCAGATTCATGCCGTAAAGATGCCAGCCGCTTTCAATGCCAGCGGTGAAAATTATTTGTTGCTCTGCTTCTTTTATCTCTGCTTTCCACTTGATTGGCTCAAGGATTTGCGAGGATGCATTTAAAATAAAAAATGTAATTGCTAAAAGGAGTGAAGCTGTCTTTCTCATATTAACGGTCTTTTAATTATATTTTCCACTAGCAAATATAAATAATTTCAATTAATATTGCTCCATGTCGCTTGGAAAATCAAGACTTTTAACATCGTTTATATAATTTTCGACTGCCGTGATTATAGTTTCCTGAAGATTGGCATATCTGCGGAGGAATCTTGGTGAAAATGCCTGGGTTATACCCAGCATATCGTGCATAACCAAAACCTGGCCGTCAACTCCGTTGCCTGCACCTATGCCTATGATGGGAATTTTCAGCTCAGAAGCAATGGATTTACCGACTGAAGCAGGGATTTTTTCAAGCACAATGGCAAAACAACCTAATTCTTCAAGCAATTTGGCATCTTCGAAGAGTTTTTTGGCTTCTTCCTGCTCTTTTGCTCTTACGGTATATGTACCATATTTATTGATAGATTGCGGCATTAATCCCAGATGTCCCATTACAGGTAGTCCTGCATCTATGATTTTTTTGATATCGGCTGCAATTTCTTTACCTCCTTCGATCTTAAGTGCATCTGCTCC
The DNA here is from genome assembly GCA_964500535.1 of uncultured Bacteroidales bacterium. Classification (GTDB taxonomy): domain Bacteria; phylum Bacteroidota; class Bacteroidia; order Bacteroidales; family UBA1402; genus UBA8389. Next base: position 7,764 of record CAZCPI010000080.1, on the reverse strand, counting down.
GGTTTCTTTCATGATGCGTATCGCTGCTTCAAGTGATTTGGCAGGGTTGCCTGAACATGTTCCAAATGGCATATCTACCACAACAAGCGCTCTTTTGACTGCCCTTGTAACCGACATTCCGTGATAGATCATCTGGTCAAGTGTAATCGGCAGTGTCGTTACGTTGCCGGCCATTACGTTTGAGGCTGAATCTCCGACAAGAATCACATCCATTCCTGCCTGGTCTATGAGTTTTGCCATTGAAAAATCATAGGCTGTTAACATTGAAATTTTCTCTCCTCTTTCTTTCATTTCTCTGAGGCGGTGTGTGGTAACCTTTCTGCTGTCTTCCTGATGTACTGACATATATTTGATTTTTGAGGTTTATTACTGTATAAACAGGCTGCAAAGTTACAATTTTTTTGATTCTGTGCCTTTTTTATGGGGTTTTATAAGAAATCGTTTGATAAAAGTTGGTTATATTTGCATAACCTAAAACATGTGAGAACACATTCATGAAGAAAATCACAAAAGTCTGGTCTTTTTATATCTGGATGCTGTTGATATTTGGCGCTTTGATTTATGCAGTCGTCGTCAAAGGTGATATGCTGGGCTCTTCTCCCGGTTTCTCCCAAAGTCATGTTGTTGCAAACGGTGATGGTGGTTTTTTTAGCACTTTTATAAAAAATATCGCTGAACCCGGAGGAATACTCCTGTTGCAAATGATTGCCATTTTGCTGGTTGCCAGATTTTTTGGTCAGCTTTTTGCGAGATTTGGCCAGCCTACTGTGGTTGGAGAAATACTTGCAGGTATTATTTTAGGACCCTCTGTTTTGGGTAAATACTTCCCTGATACTTTTAACTTTATTTTTTCACCTGCTTCTTTGGGCAGCATAAATGTTCTTAGCCAGATTGGTCTGATTCTGTTTATGTTTGTCATAGGTATGGAGCTGAATATTGGTGCTCTGAAGGGTAAAATGAAAGAGGTCCTCGTAATAAGTCATGCGGGTATAATTATTCCGTTTTTCCTGGGTTTGCTTTTGGCTTTTTTCATTTATCTTGAATTTGCTTCCGGTCATACCGGTTTCCTGCCGTTTGCTTTGTTCGTGGGTATTTCAATGAGTATCACTGCATTTCCTGTACTTGCGAGAATCATTCAGGAGAAAGACCTGACAAAATCTCATCTGGGGACAATGTCTCTTGCTATTGCCGCTATTGGGGATGTCACAGCATGGTGTCTGCTTGCCGCCGTGATTGCTGTATCCGGCTCGGGTAACGTCCTTGATTCTGCCGTGACAATTGTCTTTACTATGGCTTATGTTGCCATAATGATGTTGATAGTGAAACCCTTCCTAAGAAAAGTGGGAGAGGTGTATAAGACAAATGAGCTGGTAAATAAAAAGATGGTTGCTTTTATTTTTCTGCTTTTGCTGGTTTCTTCTTTTACGACTCAGGTACTTGGTATTCATGCACTTTTCGGAGCTTTTATGGCCGGAGTAGTTATGCCTCCGCTGACTAATTTCAGGAAGATTATTACTGAGAAGATTGAGGATGTTTCGGTTTCTCTGTTATTGCCTTTATTCTTCGTTTTCATTGGTTTGAGGACTGAAATAGGGCTTGTTAACACTCCTCATCTGTGGTTGGTATGCGGACTGATTATACTTGTCGCCATTGTCGGTAAGTTTGGCGGTACCGCCATTGTTTCAAAATTACTTGGAGAAACCTGGAAAGACAGTATAATGATGGGGGTTCTTATGAATACCAGGGGTTTGATGGAATTGATTGTACTAAATATTGGTTATGAAATGGGCATACTGCCTCCTGTGGTATTCGTAATGCTTGTTATCATGACTTTGGTTACAACGTTCATGACCACGCCTTTAATGTCTTTGATCGAAAGAATTTTGCCGGCAAGAAACCGCCGTGATGAATTGGTGGAGCGTCAGTCTCTGGGCATATTTAAGGCTCTTGTTGCCGTGGGTAATCCTGATAATGGTAAACCTTTGCTTAATGTCGCCAAGACTGTACTTGATGGTTTCAAAAATACTCTTAATGTTACTGTGCTGCACATTACTGTCGGTACTGACATGAATCCTTTTTCTGAGGATGAGTTTAATGAGGAGAGTTTTAAAGGTGTCAGGTCTGAGGCTCTAAGTCTTAATATCCCCATTGAAACCGAGTATAAGGTTACTGACAATATAGGTAAGGAGATTGTCGACACTACGAATGATGATGAATATGATTTTCTTTTGGTTGGTGCGGGTGCCGCGATTTCTAAAGATCTGGGTAAAAAGAAGATTATTCTGGACAAAACACCAGTGTTAGGCAGACTTATAAGGGCATTTAAAAACGACTCTTCAATAATTTATCCGGGAACTCTTATCAAGGACAAAACGAAGTTGTTTGTGGATAATTGTCATTGCAGCGTTGGAGTATTTGTCAACAGAGGTTTCACCGGTGTTAGTAAGGTTATGATACTTCTGAATGAGGAAAATGATGTATTCCTGTTGCGTTATGGCAGAAGGGTTTTAAGAAACAAACCTTCTGTCAGGATAAGAATAATGGACATGAATGGTCTTGCGAACAGTTCAAAGGTGATTGCTCAGGCTTTGGTTAACCTTATGACTGAATTTCCGGATTCTGTCAAGATAGCGAGTTCATCTATGAAAAACCAGCATTATATGAAGGATTTCAGCCTGATGCTGATAAGTTATCAAAGCTGGAACCGCCTTTGCACTCTTGATAACAGTGATTTTGAGAATGTCCCTTCAGCATTGATAATCAACAAGAAACGCAGTCGTTTTCATAGTGATGCTTCAGATAATGGTGAAGAGTAAATCAGTCTGATACTTTTTCGTGAATTGTCTGTTTATTGCGGCAAACTAAAAGGAAATCTATATTTAATTGTTAATTGCCCGACGTTGGTTACTTCTTTTCCAAAACAAAAAACATGTATTTCTTTTCTTTGACGAAGAAATCCGGATTAAGAACGTGTCTCTCTTTTTCGATTTTTTTATCAATCTTCTTCATTACATTTTTTGAAAGATAAAACAGACCGGCTTTCTTGTATCTGAATTTCTCGTATATGTAGTGTCTAACTGGGACTACAATACGTTCTGCCAGGATATTTATAAGCCCTATAGTCGGCAGGACATTCATTGTAATATCTCTTTCGGTTTCAATGGTCCATCCGTATTTTTCCAGATATGTTTTGAAATCACTTACTGAATGCGGGCGTTTATCCTTTTTTTCTTCGTCTTTTTTGAAATAATCAACTACAATCCAGCGGCTACCCGGCCCGGTAATGGTTTCCATTTTTGCAAATGCCTGATCTAATGGAATATATTGCAGTGACTCTGAATTAATTACAGTTGAGTATTTTTTTGTTGTATTGAAATCTTCAAAACGGCTGCAGTGGCAGATTATTTCGGGCAGATTTTTTTTCAGGAAATTTACCTGATTTAAGTTTGGCGTCAGGGCTTCAACATTCATGGATTCATCCTTTAGCATTTCTGTCAAACCTCCCATGCCGCATCCAACGTCCAGAATCAGTCCTTCCCGGTTTGTGATATTATCAATGATGTTTTGTGCGTATTTTATCTGAGCGTCTTCGATTTGTTTAAGGGAGATCGTCACAGGGTCAGTTGCGGGGTCCTCAAAATAGCCCCAGTGCAACATCTTGTTGTTCAGTATTTTTGAATACAGATGCAACTCCATGTCATACATAGACTTGTCAAATTTTGAGTTTTGTCTTTTAAATCTGTATGCTTTAATCCATTCAACAGGGTTTATAAAGGGTACAATCAACTTTATTTTGGAATGTGACATCGGTAACTGAATTTTTAGACTGTATACATATCACAGATATTTTAAACCGTGATTTTATTTTTCGGGAGCCAAATATAGTAAATGTTTATTTAAGCAGGTACAATGCGGGTTTTTATTTATGAAGTGAAGAAAAAAAAACCTGCTCAGGTATTTATTCCGAAGCAGGTCTTTTTAAACAGAAATATTTTATTATTTCATTGATTCTTCGACAGCAACCGCAACAGCAACTGTAGCTCCAACCATAGGGTTGTTACCCATACCAAGGAATCCCATCATTTCAACGTGAGCTGGTACAGATGATGAACCGGCAAATTGTGCGTCTGAATGCATGCGACCCATTGTGTCTGTCATACCGTAGGAAGCAGGACCTGCAGCCATATTGTCAGGGTGAAGTGTACGACCTGTACCGCCACCTGAAGCAACTGAGAAGTATTTCTTGCCTTGTTCGTTACATTCTTTCTTGTATGTGCCTGCAACCGGATGCTGGAAACGTGTAGGGTTGGTTGAGTTACCTGTGATGGATACGTCAACGCCTTCTTTGTGCATGATGGCAACGCCTTCACGTACATCGTCTGCTCCGTAGCATTTTACTTTTGCACGAAGTCCTGTTGAATAAGGAATTTCTTTTACAACTTTAACTTCTCCTGAATAGTAGTCAAATTCTGTCTGTACGTATGTGAAACCGTTGATACGGGAGATAATCATTGCTGCATCTTTGCCTAAACCGTTAAGGATAACGCGTAGGGGCTCTTTACGTACTTTATTAGCTTTTTCTGCAATCTTGATAGCACCTTCTGCAGCAGCAAAAGATTCGTGACCTGCAAGGAATGCGAAACATTTGGTTTCGTCACGTAAAAGCATTGCTGCAAGGTTACCGTGACCAAGACCTACTTTGCGGTCGTCAGCAACTGATCCTTTGATACAGAATGCCTGTAAACCTATACCGATTGCTTCTGCTGCTTCTGCTGCATTCTTGCAATTCTTCTTAATCGCGATTGCTGCACCCATTACATACGCCCATTTAGCGTTTTCAAATGCGATTGGCTGGGTTTCTTCACAAATCTTGTAAGGATCTATACCCCTGGCAGCGCAAATGGATTTAGCTTCTTCGAGGCTTGAAATGCCATTTTCATTTAATACAGCATTGATTGCATCAATCCTGCGTTCATAACTTTCAAATAATGCCATAGTTTTTACCTCCTTATTTATTCGTGACGTGGATCAATATATTTAACTCCTTCAGCAAAACGACCGTATGATGAAGTCACTTTTTTGATTGCTTCGTTGGCGTCTGTACCTTTTTTTATCTCGTCCATCAGTTTGCCAAGATGGATGAATTCGTAACCAATTACCTGGTCTTCAGCGTCAAGTGCCAGTCTGCTACAATAACCTTCTGCCATTTCCAGATAACGTGTGCCTTTAGCAAGTGTACCGTACATGGTTCCTACCTGGCTTCTCAATCCTTTACCAAGGTCTTCAAGTCCTGCACCAATTGGTAATCCGCCTTCTGAGAATGCAGACTGTGTACGTCCGTAAACTATCTGAAGGAAGAGTTCGCGCATTGCTGTGTTGATTGCATCGCAAACAAGGTCAGTGTTGAGTGCTTCGAGCAGGGTTTTACCCGGCAGGATTTCTGATGCCATAGCAGCAGAATGAGTCATGCCTGAACAACCGATTGTTTCTACCAATGCTTCCTGGATGATACCATCCTTTACATTAAGTGTGAGTTTGCATGCTCCCTGTTGCGGTGCACACCAGCCTATTCCGTGTGTCAGACCTGAGATGTCCTTGACTTCCTTTGCTCTGACCCATTTTCCTTCTTCGGGAATCGGAGCTGATGGATGATTGGCTCCTTTTTTGACACAACACATTTGTTGTACTTCGTGTGAATAAATCATCGTTTTTGATTTTTGTTGTTAAATATAATCTTTGTATATCAATGATCAGTATATCAATTTGTTAACCTTTAAGACAGCGAATGCGTCCAAAAACGCTGCAAAATTACTTAAAATTTTCAATTTTGCTTACTCCGGGAGCGGCATTTGTTTCGTTATTCAAAAAAAATGTCGAAATTTGCGCCATTAACAATTAAATATATGAAACCAACTAAAAGTGCATTGCAGATAGCTCGTGCTGCTTATAAACCTAAAATGCCTGAAGCTCTCAACGGAGTGGTAAGGATAGTTGAAGGTGAAAAGACTCAATCAGTTGCTAATCAGGAAGAAATTAAGGCTCTGTTCCCTAATACATATGGTCTTCCGATAATCAAATTTGAACCTGGTACTGTTAAGAATAATTATGCCCCGATGAACATTGGCGTTATACTATCCGGTGGACAGGCTCCCGGTGGTCATAATGTTATCGCCGGCATTTTTGACGGTGTAAAAGAGCTTAATCCTGCTTCAAAGCTTTATGGTTTCATACTTGGTCCCGGTGGACTTGTTGATCATAACTACATGGAGCTTACAGCTGATATTATTGATGAATACCGTAATACAGGTGGTTTTGATATAATCGGTTCAGGTCGTACCAAGCTTGAGGCTAAGGAACAGTTTGACAAAGGTCTTGAAATTTTAAAAGCTCTTGATATTAAAGCCCTGATCATAATCGGTGGTGACGATTCTAATACAAATGCTTGTGTACTGGCTGAATACTATGCTTCTATTAATGCAGGTGTTCAGGTGTTGGGTTGTCCTAAAACTATCGATGGTGACCTTAAAAATGAAATGATCGAGACTTCTTTTGGTTTCGACACTGCTTGTAAAGTTTATTCTGAAATGATTGGTAATATTCAGAGAGACTGTAATTCTGCAAGAAAATACTGGCACTTCATTAAACTTATGGGACGCTCGGCATCTCACATAACTCTTGAATGTGCTCTTCAGGTACAGCCTAATTATTGTATTGTTTCTGAAGAAGTTGAAAATAAAAATATGTCTCTTGATGATTTGGTTTCAGATATTGCGAGGGTAGTTGCAAACCGTGCTGAGCAGGGTAACAATTTTGGTACTGTCCTTATACCTGAAGGTGTAATCGAGTTTATACCTGCTATGAAGAAACTTATTGCTGAGTTAAATGACTTCCTGGCTTCTCACAAGGATGAGTTTGAGCTGATCCGTCAGTCTGAAAAGAGGAATTACATTATTAAGATGTTGAGCAAGGAAAATTCTGAAATTTATGCTTCTCTTCCTGAAGGTGTTGCAAAACAGCTGACTCTAGACCGTGATCCTCATGGTAATGTTCAGGTTTCATTAATTGAAACCGAAAAACTTCTGGCTGAAATGGTTGGTGTTAAACTCGAAACATGGAAGAAAGAAGGTAAATATGTCGGCAAATTTGCTACTCAGACTCACTTCTTCGGATATGAAGGTCGTTGTGCTGCTCCATCCAATTATGATGCAGATTATTGCTATTCTTTGGGTTATACTGCTGCTGGTCTTGCTGGTTTTGGTAAAACAGGTTATATGTCATCTGTAAGAAATACAACAGCTCCTGCTTCTGAATGGATTGCAGGTGGTGTGCCCATTACTATGATGATGAATATGGAGCGCAGACATGGTGAAATGAAACCTGTGATTCAAAAGGCTTTGGTGGATCTGAATGGTGCTCCTTTTAAAACTTTTGCTTCAAAACGTGCTGCCTGGGCTATTCATACATGTTATGTTTATCCTGGTCCTATACAGTATTTTGGTCCGACTGAAGTTTGTGATCAACCAACCAAAACTTTATTGCTTGAACAGGGTAGGTAGTCTTAGACTGTGGTTAGAACAAAATAATTAAACCGGCAATATCATTTGCCGGTTTTTTGCTTATATGTATGTTTGTTAAATAAATATAAACAAGTATAATTACAGTAAACTATTTTGGTTTTATTTTATCTTTGTAATAAAGATTAATATAAAATTCAACGGCTATGAAAACAAGGTTGATTTTGCTGACAGGTTTCGCACTGCTTTT
>CAZCPI010000079.1:0-10551 GCA_964500535.1 uncultured Bacteroidales bacterium | reverse complement strand
CGCTGTATCCTGCGACACGAACTATAAGTCCCTGATGTTTTTCAGGGTGTTTCTGGGCATCTCTTAATGTCGCTGCGTTAACCACATTAAATTGTATGTGGTGTCCGTTCATCCTGAAGTAGCTTCTTACCAAACCTGAAACTTTTCTGATAGCGGTTTCATCTTCAAAGAAAGCGGGGCTGAATTTTTGGTTAAGAAGAGTTCCTCCCGTATTCAAATGGTCAATCTTTGCTGCAGATTTTATGACTGAAGTAGGACCCTGGTGATCTGCTCCTTGTACCGGTGATATTCCTTCGGATACCGGTAATCCTGCTTTTCTTCCGTCAGGGCTTGCCTGCATTACGCTGCCAAAATAAACATGACAAGTGGTTGGAAGCAGATTTATACGGTAATCAGCGCCTCTCGGACTCTTATGACCCAGGATTGCGGAGTGATAAATATTGAAAACGTCTTTGATCTGCTTATCGGCTTCATCATCATCGTTACCATATTTTGGAGTCTTGTACAATAATTCATATCTCAATTGGTCATGACCTTCGAAGTTGTCTTCAAGTGCTTTTACAAAATCAGAAAGACTGATGCTGTTTTCTTCGAATACATGCTTTTTGAGTGCTGTCAGGGAGTCTGTAATGGTACCGAGGCCGACACCTTGTATATAATTTGTATTGTACCTGGTGCCTCCTGCTACATAATCCTTACCTCTTGCAATGCAGTCATCAATAAAAAGTGACAGGAATGGTGTTGGTATGTTGTCAATAAAGAGTTGTTCAATCGTGTTACTGCCATTAATCTTGATTTCGATAAAATGGTTGACCTGCTTTTTGAATGCTTCAAGCAAGGTTTCATAACTGGTTATTTCAGTGATTTTCCCAGTGTGCAAGCCAATCTGTTTACATGTCCTTGGATCAAACCCATCATGCAGTGTGATTTCAAGAATTTTCGGCAGATTGAAATATCCGTTTAGAAAATAGCTTTCAGTACCAAAAGCTCCTGTTTCAACACATCCGCTGCAACCACCGTTTCTGGCATCCTCAATGGTTTTACCCTGATTAAGTAATTCCTGAATGATTGCTTCTGTATTAAAAATGGAAGGTTGGCCGAAACCTGTCTTTGTGATTTTAACTGCTCTGTCAATGAAGCTGTCAGGATTTTTACGGCTAAGCTGTACCATTGAACTTGGTTGGAGCAATCTCATTTCTTCAATAACGTCCAGCATCAGGTATGAAACCTCATTTACTGCATCCTCTCCGTTTTCTTTCAGTCCGCCCATATTGATGAGACAAAAATCTGTGTAGGTATTGCTCTCCTGGGCTGTGATGCCGACTTTAGGAGGAGAAGGATGGTTGTTGAATTTAATCCAGAATGATTCCAGCAGTTCAGTTGCCTGTTCTTTTGATAATGCTCCTGATTCGGTTTCAGCTTTATAATATGGATAAAGGTGCTGGTCAAGTCGTCCGGGATTGAATGAATCCCAGGGGTTAAGTTCTGTTACAATGCCGAGATGTATAAACCAGTAGTGCTGAAGAACTTCATGAAATGTAGAAGGAGCGTGTGCAGGAACTTTCCTGCAAATGGCAGCCATTTTGCCAAGTTCCTTTTTTCTTTCAGAATTGGTTTCAACAGCTTGTAATTCTTCCAGTTTATCAGCATGCCTGTTTGCAAATACGATCATAGCTTCTGCTGCAATTTTCATTGCCTTCAGTTCGGCTTCTTTGGCAGGGGCTTCAGTATCATTTTTATAATCGAGCGAAGTAAGACTCAGGTTGACGTCGTTAATCAAATCCAGCATTCCTTTTCTGTACAATTTATATCCTGCAACAGTATGTCCGGGGGCTCTTTGCTCCATAAATTCAGTAAAGATCCCGGCAGCATAGGCGTCGAGCCATTCCTGCTTCATTGAAGACATTACTTTGTCACGATTGCTGTTGCCTTTCCAGAAAGGAATAATGGTTTCTTCAAAATCCCTTTTTGTCTGATCATCCACCCTGAACCATACTTTTTCCCTGGTATCTAAAATATCAAGGTCTTTGAGTGAATGTACATTGATCTCCGGGTAAGTAGGAGTGGCTTTTGGAGACGGACCTCTTTCACCTGCTATCAATTCAAGGTCGTTTATACAAATTACCTTGTTTGATAACAAATAGTGAAACCATTTTGCCCTTTGGACGGGGATCGGATCATTTTTGTCAACATGATTCTTGTAAAATTCAGTAAGCAGCAAAGCTCTTTCTGAAGATATTCTGTTTATCGCGTTTATGCTTTGTTCGCGTAGTTTTTGTATTCTCTTGTTCATAATAATTTACTTTGTTGAGAAACCAGTCAATCGTATATAAAACACTAATTATTCAGAAGTTGTTTAAAAACTTTTCGTGGAGTCACTGTACAGTTTATCCACCTATTGTTGTTTTAAAACCTGCATTCTCAAATTTTTTCTGTAAGTCTTTAAGCGAATCTTTATTAAGTGATTTTACATTAGCCAGACTGTTATTGATTTCAAATTTTTTGTATTTATGAGCTGCCGTATTGTGATATGGCAGAAGATCAACTCCCTGCGGCTTTACTGATAAAGTCATCAAAAATCCGATAATGTCATTTATATTTTCATCAGTGTATACAATATTTGGTATCACAGGAATCCTGATTCTGAAATTGAACCCCTTTTCAGATATATAAGTGATATTCTCAAGTATTCTTGCATTAGAAACACCGGTGTATTTTTTATGATTGTCCTCATTGATGAACTTAACATCATAAAGGAACAAATCAGTAAATTCTGTAACCTTTTTAATGGTTTCCAACGAAGCTAATCCAGTTGTATCAACAGCAGTATGGATACCTTGCTCTTTACATTTTTTGAGCATTTCAACAAGAAATTCAGATTGCATTAAAGGTTCACCACCTGAGAAGGTAACACCTCCTTCAGATTCCTCCATGAATATCTTTTCCTTCAATATCTCATTCATCAGATCATCAACACTATACTGTTTGCCGACGATTTCATTGTCAATAAATTTTTTGTCGCCCAGTTTGACAGTTTTCTTTACTGTAACAATATCAGGACTTATACCTTCAGGATTGTGGCACCAAATGCAGCTTAACGGACAGCCTTTAAGGAATACAGTTACCCTTATTCCCGGTCCGTCATGTACTGCAAAGCGTTTTATATCAAATACTAAACCTTCCAATTTTAAAAAGTTTTATTTCCATGCAGGAGGATCAATTCCAAGCAGATTTTTTACGAAAAAGTCATACCTTTTATGCTCTCCGTATTTATCTCCCATTGTATGACCGACTCCCGGCAGGACAATTAATTCAAAATTCTTGTTTGCTTTAATAAGAGCATTTACAACCTGCATTGTTGATGCGGGGTCAACATTGTCATCCATCTCTCCAACTACAAGCATCAAGGGTCTGATGAGTTTATAAGCATTTTCTACATTTGAAGCCGCTTTATAACTCTCGTCAACAGGATAGCCCATCCATTGTTCATTCCACCAGATTTTGTCCATCCTGTTATCATGACATCCACAAGCTGAATAAGCAGCTTTGTAAAAGTCCGGATAATTTAAAACTGCCGTCATGGCTTCCTGACCACCTGCTGAAGCTCCGAAAATTCCGACTCTTGTTATGTCCATGTACGGATATTTTGCAGCTGCAGATTTAATCCAGGGGATCCTGTCAGGAAAACCTGCATCCTGTAAATTTTTGTAACAAACACTTTCAAATGACTTTGAACGATATGAAGTTGTCATACCGTCAAGCTGGACCACGATGAAACCAAGCTCTGCAAGTGGAGACATATTCCAGTTGAATGTGCTGAAAGTCTTTGGTACATAATGGCTTCCCGGACCTGAATATATATACTCGATAACGGGATATTTTTTTGAAGGATCAAAATTTGTTGGTCTGTAAATCAATCCCCAGATATCTGTCTTGCCATCCCTTCCTTTTGCAACAAATGTCTCGGGGGCTTTCCAGCCGGTAGCCAGCAAGGCTGAAATATCAGCTTTTTCCAGTGGCATGACGATACTTCCGTCTTTAGTGTTTCTTAAAACGGCAACCGGAGGCATATCTGTTTTTGAATACACATCAACAAGAAACTTCCTGTCTTCCGAGAACCATGCAGTATGCATACCTTCATCTGGTGTAAGGCAGGTCATTTCTTTACCGTCGAAACCGATTCTGTAATATTTCAATAAATAAGGATCCTCGTTTGGATTGACTCCGTTTGCGGTAAACCATATCTGACGATTGGTTTCATCTATATGTAAAACTTCTCTGACATACCATTCGCCTTTTGTAATCTGGTATTTTACACTACCGGATTTTGTGTCATACATGTAAAGATGATTCCAGTTGTCCCTTTCACTCATCCAGATCATTTCTCCCTTATTTTCCATATCATGTCTGAACATCCTGTTGTAATTGACATAGGTATCGCTTTTTTCATCAACTATCGCCCTGATATCACCTGTGGTTGAGGACATCTCAAGGACGCGGTAATATTTATGTCCTCTGGCATTGTATTCGAAAGTTACAGCCTTGCTGTCTTTATTCCATCTTAGTGAACCCAGATCAAACTGGTTTTCAAATAAAGTTGTTGGAGGTGTCAAAGCAGACTTATTATCAATATCAAAAATGACCGGTTTCCTTTGAGGCAGGGCATCGCCCGGCTTAGTGTATTCTCTTTTATGTAATTTAGGTTGAAGCTGGTCTTTTGGAGACGATTCTACAAAATATATCAGTCTCTGTTCTGCCGGTCTGGTTTTCATGCTGACTAACTTCTTGCTGTCAGGACTCCAGTTGATTTCAGCAGAATAATATTCTCCTGTCGAGCCATCAAGACTTAATTGTCTTTCTTTCATGTTCTTCAGGTTTCTTATCCAGATATTTCCCTCTCTGATAAATGCTTCATTTTGATTATCAGGGGATTTTACTGCTTTTCCTTCTCTGTCATTGTTCCAGGCAGCCCAGTATCTTTCTTCCCTTTCAGGTCGGTTTTGCCTGGCAAGTTTAGAGATCTTGTCAGTCTTTATAATATATTTATATTGCTCTCCGTTTACCGAAAAATACATTGTATCAGCTTTGTCTGAAACCCTTAATCTCTCAAGGTTGAGGCTGTCTTTAACAAATCTCCTTTTTGTTAAGTCAGAAAGGGATTTAGCCAGTTTCGCATGGTCAAACAAATCCTTTCTGCTGGTTTTTTCGGCATCGACAATAACGTATTTTTTCCCTTGCGGAGTATTTCTTACATACCAGAAATTATGTGACTTGCCAATCCAGGCAGGCTGTACTCCTGAATAGAAGACTTTGTCTTTGTACTTTTCAGACAATGAATATGCTCTTTCATAATCTTCCTGAGTTGTCTGGGCTAAAGTTTGCATCATGTATGACGCCAGCAGAATGAAAAACAAGAATGCTCGTTTCATTTTAAAAAATTAAAAAGTTATCAATTGTATTGATCCTGTTATAAAGCAGACCGCTAAAATACGGTTGACTTAATCAGCAAAATAAAATTATGTAATTGATTTGATCGGGAATACTTCAGAATGTATATTCTACAGTTGATTTTATTAACCACGATCTGCTCAGGACAAAAATCAGATAATCCAGCATTCGTACAGGCCCTTTCCGGACTTGTGCATAATATTTCCTATTTGCCTTGAAGAGTAATACATCAGTTAACTGATTGGTTGATGCAAATATATGTAATATGCATGATTCTGTCAAGTATTCAGGGCGTTTTAAGAATTTCAGATTCTGTATTAAACTTGTTGAGCTAAAGGCATGTTAAATTTGAAATTGCTGCCCTTGCCTTCCTCGCTTTCTACCCAAATATTGCAACCATGTTTATCAACAAAGTCTTTACATAAAAGCAAGCCAAGGCCGGTGCCGCTTTCTTTTTGTGTTCCCTGAGTAGTTATATGCTCAGATATTTTCCATAGTCTGGATTGGATTGATTCAGGTATACCCACACCTTTGTCAGAAACGGTTATAAGCGCTTTTCCTCCGGCTTCCTCAATTTTAAGTATTATTTCACTGCTTTGGTAACTGAATTTTATTGCGTTAGAAACCAGATTGCGTAGTACCGTTTTCAACATATTTGAATCAGCAAAGAGTATAAGATCAGTTAATTCATCAATCTTGATTTTGATATTTTTATTTGAGATGATGGGATAGAGATTGGTAATAACCTCATCACAAATGTCTCTGAATTTCAGGTTTTCAGGCTTGAAATTAATCCTGTTTGACTGAGATTTCGACCAAAGCAGCAGATCTTCAAGCAGATTAAATGTGTCCTGTGCTGTCTTATTTATGAATTTAAGTTGAGTTTCAATATCTTCCTGATTATAATCTCTGAAGTTCTCAAGCAGCAACCCCGAAAAACCCAGAAGTATGTTAAAAGGATTTCTAAGATCGTGAGCTAGTATGGAAAAAAACTTGTCTTTTGTCGCATTAGCTTCTGCAAGTTCAATATTTGTCTCGTTTAATTTTTCAAGTGTGCTTTCAAGAATTCTTTTGTCCTTAATTAGTTGTCTCTGCAGATTATTAATGTCGTGATTGAGGTTAATCATAATCTCATTCTGCTCAACAAGCTGATTAGAGTCAACATTTCCTATAATCAAAACCTGATCATTTTTTCTGAAAATTCTTGATTTTATGGATTTGTTTTCACTGTAAAAACTGCCCACAGTCAGAAATCCTTCATAAATCAAAGAGTTATCAGATACTGTTTTTATAATCTTTTCAAATGATGGATTGATAAGACTTTCATCAGGATTACCTACAAAAAGTGAAGACATATATTCATTGGCATAAACAAGCTCACCATCATTGTTAAATATGGCAATGCAGTATGAATCACTATGCTCTATCTCAATAGTAATTTCCTTTATCCAATCCTGAAGTATACCGGGAAGGCTTTCATTAATCATTGTTTGTGCATGGATTTCGTGGCATCAAGTTCCTCTCCGGAAATTTTAGAAAATATGGGTATGTTTACCTGCATCCATTCATAATATGGTAAAACTTCTTCATAGCATTCGGGAGACAGCTCTGATTTGAAAATTTTTATCCAGGTATTTATTTGTGCAGCCCAGTAATTTGTTGTGAAACCATGACTTCTGTATGCTCTGAATACCCATAAGACAGTATCCACAAGTACATCGGCATTCATGTGTTTTAGGATGGATGCAATAAATCTGACATGATTGGAATGGTTGTCTTTCATCATATCAATATTGTTTTCACCCACAAGGTCAAAAATATCACTTCTTGCAATCATTGCTTCGTTCATCTTTGAAGCGAGCAAATCTGCTTTTTGATAATACTCATTATAGGTGTTTTCATGCACATTTTTTAATAAGCCTGCAGTTTGTATTAAATAAGATTTATCCATGTTAATCAGTTTTAGTAATTTTCAAGATATTTTTTTAATTCATGCAAGTCAGACAAATATAAAACATTTCTGTATTTGTTGATCAACTCATGACCACCTTTACTGAAAGCCTGTCCGCCAACAATGATTTTTAAATCCGGGAAATTATCGTTTATTTCCGCAAGATTTTTCTCAAGATTATTCAGATTAAAATAAATGCTGAATGATAATGCTACCAGTTCAGGTTTAATTTCAGAGATGAAATCAATAAGTTCATTTGCTGGGACATTTGAACCAAGCATTATTGTCTTCCATCCGAAAATTTCAAAAATGTCAGCAACCATTTTCAATCCAATCTGATGAAATTCTTTTTCGATACAGGCAAGAACAACACTTTTATTGTTGGATTCTTTGATTTCAGAGCGTGAGTATAATTCGTTCAGATTTGATTCAACTATTGCGGAAGCCAAATGCTCTGTCGCCACACTGATTTTGCCGTATTCCCATAATTCACCAACTTTATACATTGCTTTTTTTATGGTTTCTTCATATATGTCTTCAAGCTCTAAATTATTCTCAACTAGATTTATAACTATCTCAGAACTTTTTTTCTTTTCACCTTTTAGTAAAGCTTCGAGTAATTCCTGATCAGAATAATTTGTCGGCATATTGCATGTATTTTTTAATAAAAACAATTTTAAAGTAAAAGTGTTTGCTATAGTCTTATAATTAGTTTCTGCCTTTAATAATTTTACGAAATTTGCTTCATAGTATAAGAAAATAAAATGAGATAATACTTATAATAATTATATAATAAATATATTGGCAATTGTCTCCAAAAAAATTACTTTTAAACTTTGTAGTTTTCATCTGACGATGCACTTCATCCGGATTGTAAACTAAACTTGTAATATATCTAATAAATACTTATATGCAGAAGAAATTTGATTATCAGGTTGCATTGGCAGGTCTGCTGATTGGCCTTGGCTTGGTTTTGTTGGGGATATTTCTCAAAAACGGAATTGTTGATTTTAAAAAAATGGACAGAGTTGTTGCTGTAAAAGGGCTTTCCGAGAGGGAAGTTAAAGCTGACAGAGTCATCTGGCCGTTGATGTACAAGGAGGTTGGTGATGACTTGCTGGAAGTTAATCGCATAGTGAATGATAAAAATCGTGAGATTATTGGTTTCCTGAAAAAAAATGGATTGAAAGCAGAAGAAATCACGGTTTCAGCGCCCGAGATTCTTGATATGGAAGCTGAAAGATATGCAGGTAACAACGTTAAATACAGGTATAACGTAACATCGGTTATTACTGTAGCATCATCCAATGTGGATCTGGTGAGGTCAATGATGGAGAATCAAAGCGAATTAATCAGTAAAGGCATTGCTTTGGGCGGTGAGGATTATCGCTTTCAAAAGCAGTTTCTTTTTACCGGACTTAACAAAATTAAACCTGATATGATTGAAGAAGCAACGAAGAATGCAAGGGCTTCTGCATTAAAATTTGCTATTGATTCTGAAAGCAAACTTGGCAAAATAAGGTCTGCCGATCAGGGCCAGTTTTCAATTACTGACAGGGACGCAAATACGCCTTACATAAAAAGTGTCAGAGTGGTAACTACTATTTTGTATTATCTTGAAGATTAAGCAGAAGTAAGTTTTGGCGAAATACATATATTTACCCCAGGGTTCTTAAAAGTACAGCCCAAAAGTAGTAACTGACTTTTGGGCTGTTATTATTTTATTCCGGTAAGCGGTTTAACTTTTGCTCTTTGGCGGGTTAAACGCAGGAATTTTCTATGCTTTATTTAAGCATCGGCATCAGAACCTGCGTCTCAAGTATATATACTGCAGCACCTGCAAGATAACCCAGTAAAGCCATCCATGAAATCTTTTTCATGTACCAGATGAAATTGATTTTTTCAAGTCCCATTACTACGACTCCTGCAGCTGAACCAATTATCAGGATACTGCCACCGACACCGGCGCAATATGCAAGGAAAATCCAGAACAAACCATCCTGAGCAAACTGAATTGATTGTGGGTCAATGTTGTACATTCCCATTGCGCCTGCTACCAACGGTACATTATCGACCACAGATGAAAGCAAACCGATTATTATGTTGATAATGTAATAGTTGCCGACTTCCTTGTCAAGTAATGCAGAGAACGATCCAAGTATCCCTGATTCCTGTAAGACAGCTACAGCCATCAAAATACCAAGGAAAAATAAAATTGTAGTTGTGTCAATTCTCGTAAGGATATGTGAGATTCTTGCCTTACGGCTTTCATCAACATCTTTCTTTTTATGATACAATATTTCAGTATATATCCAGAGAATGCTTAATCCGAATAAAATTCCAATGAAAGGAGGGAGGTGGGTTATAGTTTTAAAAATCGGTACAAAAATCAAAGAACCTACACCCAGAAAGAAAATAGAGTTTCTTTCAATATTTGAAACCACAAGGGCAGCCGGATGAGTATGTTCATTCAACTCAATTTCGTCAGTGCCGGTCTTGGCTTTGAAATCACCTTTTAAAGATAATGACGCCAGAAATACAGGTATAATCACAGAAACCAAAGATGGCAGGAATAGCTCAGAAATAAGACTTCCGGTTGTAACGTTATTATTTATCCAAAGCATAATTGTTGTCACATCCCCTATAGGAGAGAATGCCCCGCCACTATTTGCTGCTATAATTACTATACTTGCAAATAGAATTCTGTCTTTTTTGTCTGAAACCAGTTTCCTTAGAAGCATTGTCATAACAATAGCCGTAGTCATATTGTCAAGTATAGCTGAGAGGAAAAAAGTCACGAAAGAAAGAACCCACAAAAGTTTTTTCTTATTTCTTGTATTCAGGTGGTCTGTAATAATCCTGAATCCACCATGTACATCAACAAGCTCAACAATCGTCATAGCTCCAAGCAGGAAAAATAAAATTTCCGAAATATCACCAAGATGTTCGATTAGTTGTTTGTCAGTTACCAGACTTCTTACCTCTTCCAGGGACATCCCCGGAAAAAGTGTCGGAGCAAAAAATATGTAAAGGACCCATAAAGTCACAGCTAATAGTAAAGCTGTTGCCGCTTTATTAATTTTTAAAGGATGCTCCATTGCTATAGCTACATAGCCAATCAGGAACAATGTTATCATTAAAACTATCATACC
>CAZCPI010000078.1:1184-10588 GCA_964500535.1 uncultured Bacteroidales bacterium | reverse complement strand
CTTTGGACATGCTAAGTATGACAAAAGTCAATTCAGGAGTTGGCTTAGCTCATTTGGGAGGTGGCTTGTTAGGTTTTGCTTATGGTTTTCCGGCCGGAAAAGGTAAAGATATATTTTCATGGACGAAGGTTCTGTCTTACAAGATATCCGGCCTGTTTAAAAGAGAGCCTGTTATGAAAGTGAAGTACAACAGATCCGGAAATGAGAAGGCCAATCGTGCTGAAGATATTGACAGAGAATACAATAAAAAAAAGAAAAACGATTCTGAGCGTTTGGATGCAATATTGGATAAAATAAAAATGTCTGGATATGACAGTCTGTCTCAGGAAGAAAAAAAAGAATTGTTTGATTTCAGTAATAAATCTGTTTGATTTGTTGTTTTTGTATTGATTCTATTGTGGGTAAGAAGTCATTATTGAAAGGAGCTTTCAGTTTTCTGCATTCAGTAATATTTGTTGTGAATGTGGTAGTGGTGATTCTATTGTTGTTGACAGGATATTCTTATTTGGTGAAACCTGAAAACTCAATATTTTTTCCATTTTTATGCTATTTATTCCCGGTTATTTCGCTTGCAAATATCTTTTTTCTTTTTTACTGGTTATTCAGATTTAAAATCTGGATACTTATTCCTGTAACGGGCATTTTATTAACTTTTGGCGTTCACAGAGCATGGTTTCCTATTGCATTTTCAGCTAAGGGAATGCCTGAAAAAACTATTTCAATATTGACTTATAATATCCAGTATCTCGAATATGATTTTGAAGATAATGGTGATAAAGTGCATCCCGCTATAAGGTATATTCAAAAAACTGATGCAGATATAGTTTGTTTACAGGAAGTGGGAGATATAGTATTAAATAAGATTAAAAACAAAAGAGAATACCGCAGGGCATTAAAAGCATATCCTTATATTATTTCAGGCTCTTCGGAAGGTCTATATTCGGTTATTTGTTTGTCAAAATACCCCTTTATTGACAGCGACAGAATTAAATATGAAAGCAAATCTAATTCGTCTTTCAAATATGAAGTTCTTGTAGGTGATGACACAATCAAAATAGTTAATAATCACCTTGAATCCAACAAACTGGATCCTGTTGAGAAAAAGAAATACTCTACTACGCTTAGAAACAGGGAATCAAAAAATATTTCTGAACTCGCTAAAATTCTTGGAAATAAAGTAGGTTCAGCAACTTCAATCAGAGGTCAACAGGCTTTAAAAGTACATGAGACGATTTCAGATTCTCACTCCAGAACAATTGTTTGTGGTGATTTCAATGATGTTCCGGGATCATATACTTATCGTAAGATTCGCAATGGCCTGTCTGATGCATGGATTGAAAAAGGTTTCGGATGGGGGAATACATTTCATGACAATTTATTTCTTTTCAGGATTGATTACATTCTTCATTCAAAAGATTTGGAGTGTGTTGAATGCAAAATTGACAGAGTCAGATATTCAGATCATTATCCGCTCAGGGCAAAACTGGTCCTTAAATGAGTACAACTTCAGATTATGCAGAAGTATTAATGCCGTTACCTCTTGAAGGCACTTTTACATATTTGATACCTGATGTACTAAAAGCAGATATTCAAACCGGACATATAGTTATAGTTCCTTTTGGAGCCGGGAAATATTATGCCGGTGTAGTCCTGGGATTAAGTGATAAAAAGCCTGAAGGTTTCAGAATAAAGGGTATTCATAGTATTGTTGAAGGGATAAAAATTGTAAACAATATTATTATTAATTTTTGGAAGTGGCTTTCTGATTATTACATGTGTCCTTTAGGGGAAGTTTTTAAGGCAGCGATGCCGGCCGGTTTCAGGCTCGAAAGTAATGATTCTGAAAGTATTGGTTTCAGCGAAACAAGAAAAGAAGTTTTTGTAAGATTTACTGAAAAAATGGCTAATGATGCTGCTTTACTGAACCTTACAGAAACTGCCCTGCTCAGGGCGAAAAAGCAGCATGAAGTTTTTATAAAATATATTGAGCTTTCGGGTTTTGAGCTTAACAGTGAAGAAGTTTTGCCGGTGCTCAGGAAGGATCTCGTTACAAATGCCGGAGCAAATTATGATGCTATAAATACATTATGCAAGAAGGGAATACTGGAGTATTATGAAAAGGAAGCCACGGTTTGTGTTTCTCAGAGTATCATACCTAAGGACCCGTCAATACTGAATGAGTTTCAGCTAAATGCACTTGCTTCAATTAAAAGCAATTTTCTCACAAAGAAGGTATGCCTTCTTTATGGTTATACATCATCCGGGAAAACAGAAATTTATATACATCTTATTAAGGACTGCTTGTCTTCGGGTAAAAATGCTCTTTTTCTCGTTCCTGAAATTGCATTGACTACTCAACTTTCTGACAGGCTGAAAAATGTGTTCGGAGATAAACTTGGTATTTATCATTCCAACGTATCTGAACAGGATAAAGCCTTTATTTGGAAAAAGTTATCTTCAGATAGTGAGCCTATGATTATCCTTGGGGCAAGGTCATCAGTTTTCCTTCCATATAATTCTCTTGGTCTGGTAATTGTTGATGAGGAACATGATGGAAGTTATAAGCAACAGGATCCTTCACCAAGATATCATGCCAGAAATTCTGCGATTGTACTCGCTTCTTTTTTTAATGCAAATACTCTTTTAGGTACTGCAACACCTTCAATGGAGTCATATGCTAACGCACTTTCGGGTAAGTATGGTCTTACTGAGCTCTTCAATAGATATTCTGATACTGAACTACCTGAAATTAAGGTGGTTGATGTAAAGGACCTGAAAAGAAGAAAAAGAATGAAATATATTCTGTCTCCTGTACTCATAGAGGAGATAAATAGTACTTTAAATTCCGGGAAACAAATAATACTATTTCAAAACAGAAGAGGATATTCTCCTGTGTTACAATGTCGTGATTGCGGATGGATCCCGAAGTGTAAAAATTGTGATGTAACACTTACGTTTCATAAAAGCAGGGATAAGGTCTGTTGTCATTATTGTGGCACTGAATATGATGTGCCTTTTTTATGTCCTGATTGCGGAAGTATGAATCTGAAGTTTTCGGGTATAGGTACGGAACAGATCGAAGAAGTGGTCAGAGATTTGTTTCCTCAGACAAAAACATCAAGACTGGATACTGATACGACGAAATCAAAAAATTCGTTCGAAAAGATAATTGAAGATTTTGAAGTTGGTAAAACCGATGTTCTTATTGGTACCCAAATGGTTTCAAAGGGACTTGATTTTAGTAAAGTGAAAGTGGCCGGAATAGTCAATGCTGATCAGATGATAAATTTTCCGGATTTCAGAGCTAACGAAAGAGCTTTTCAGCTTATGGCTCAGGTTAGTGGCAGGGCAGGGAGAAGCGGATCCAGGGGCATAGTAATATTACAGACTACACAACCGGACAACCACGTTATCCAGCATGTGGTTTCAAATGATTTTAAATCTTTTTTTGAAGAAGAAGCAGAGATCAGAAAAGCGTTTAATTACCCTCCGTTTTCAAGAATTATTGAGGTCTGTTTTAAACACAGAGATCAGGATGTTGTGAGGAAAGCCGCTATCGCATACGCTGAAAAATGCAGGGATATAAGCGGACTTCAGTTGCTTGGTCCTGACCAGCCACCGGTTTCAAGAATAAGCGGATTGCACCTGCAGACGCTTCTTATTAAAGTGGATTTAAGAATCAGGCCAAATGATGTGAAAAATAAATTGCTTTCAGTAAAGGATGAAATTAAACGAGACGCTTTTTTTAAAAATGTTCAGTTTGTTTTTGATGTGGATCCTGTTTGAAAACTGAGAGATTTGCACGTATAACCGGTTTTATTGTTCACAAATTCATAAAAAATCATATAATTACGCGCTGAATCATAAAAAAGAGTTCTTTTTATCTAAATTTGCACGTTTGTAAATATCGCTTATAATTAAATAGGGTTTAAACCTGATAAATTAGTTTAATTGACCAAATATTTTGAAAATGAAGATTATTGCCAGATTAGCTTATACGTTGTTTATTTATTGTTCGCTTTTGATTTTTTCGTCTTGCTCCAAAGAAGAAGTTTCAGTGAAAGTGAAAACTTATCCTGCTAATAATGTCACTTCTGTTTCATGTACAATAAAAGGTTCGTATACCATCGAAAGTGGAGATCCTGAATTTATTGAAACCGGTATTTGTTACTCTTCAAGTATTACTTATCCGAAAATTACTAATAGCAGGTATATTGTAAGCAAAGGTGATATTTCTGATTTTGAAATTAGTTTATCCGGCCTTAGCCCTGACTCTGTTTACAAATACAGGACTTACGCCTTGAATGCAGATACTGTTTATTATGGGACTTCATATTCTTTCAGGCCTGTAAATATATCAAATGAAGTAATATTTGTGAAAGGCGGAACATTTACAATGGGTGCAACTTCTGAGCAATCTGCTTTTGCCTCTGATGTAGAAAAACCTGCTCATTCTGTAACGCTGAGTGATTTTAATATTGGGAAATATGAAGTTTCCAACGAGCAGTTTGCGTTATTCCTGAATAGCAGAGTAATCAATTCTGGTGGAACCGGGGTTTCAACAGATGGTTCCAGCTATAAGTTTATTTATACAAGCCCTAAGGGGTTGTATTATGATAACGACAGTGCTAAATGGCTTGTACCTGTTGCTTATAAAGGATGTCCGGTTATTAATGTAACCTGGTACGGTGCCAGTGAATATTGCTTGTGGGCAGGGGGAAAACTTCCTACTGAGGCTCAATGGGAATATGCAGCAAGGGGAGGCAATAACAGCAAAGGACTTGTTTATAGTGGCAGTAATGATGTATCAGAAGTAGGCTGGTATAAGCCGGATTTATATGATATTAATAACCTGGAATATTACACTCAGGTATCCGGTAAGAAAAAAGCCAATGAGCTCGGAATATTTGATATGAGTGGAAATGTCTGGGAATGGTGTAATGACTGGTATACAGGTTATACATCAGCAGCACAGACGAATCCGGCAGGTCCAACTGATGATGAGGCTGCAGTTGAGGATTCCGGTATTACCAATAAGGTAAGAAGAGGAGGAGGCTGGGCTGATGCCAGTGCTGCAAACCTGAGGGTAAGTAACAGAGCATCAAACCTGCCGGGAGCCAATGCCGGTTCTTTAGGCTTCAGGTTTGCAAAATAGATTTTGAGATATATAAAAAAGAGCGGTCAAATTAATTTTTGACCGCTCTTTTTTATATATGAGATTTGGATTTACAGCTTTTCTCTGATCGAAGCAGCTATACTTTCCATTTCTTGTGGATCAAGCTTCAATTTTGGATTTGAAAAGAGTAAATCAGATTCTTTATTAATTGGAATCAGATGAATATGTGCGTGAGGCACTTCCAGTCCTATAACAGCCATACCGACTCTTTTGCACGGTATAGTATCTTTAATTGCTCCTGCAATTTCCTTTGAAAAAAGAGACAATCCCAAGTAATCTTCATCAGATAAGTCAAAAAGATAATCAACCTCCTGTTTGGGTATAACCAGTGTGTGTCCTTTGGATAAAGGATTAATATCAAGAAAAGCAAAAAACTTTTCGTTTTCGGCAATTTTGTAACAAGGAATTTCTCCGGCTACTATTCTTGAAAAAATGCTTGGCATATTTGTTTATTTTGAAAGTTCAATTTTTTGAATCTGTAAAGAAAGAACCCCTGCCGGTACAGAAATATCAACTTTTTCACCAATCTTTTTACCAAGCAGACCCTTGGCAATAGGTGTATTAACTGATATCTTCTTTTCCTTGAGATTGGCTTCAGATTCGGATACAATGGTATAATCAAAAACCTGATTGGTTTTCGTATTCAATAGTGTTACTGTTGTCAGAATCTGAACAGAATCTGTATTAATTTTGGATTCATCCAGGATTCTTGCATTCAGAAATAATTCCTTGAGCTGTGAGATTTTCATCTCAAGCATTCCCTGTGCTTCTTTAGCTGCATCATACTCTGCATTTTCAGATAAATCACCCTTGTCACGGGCTTCAGCTATCTGTTGTGAAATGCGTGGTCTCTCAACGGTTTCAAGATGCTCAATTTCTTTCTGTAATTTCTTGTAACCTTCTTCGGTCATGTAACTGACTGCCATTAATAAACCTCCTTTTAAATTTAATATAAAAATAAAGAGAATTCCGACCATAATGGCCGGAACTCTCATATGTAATAATGCAAATATAGTAATTAAAAATATCGAAGTCAAGTTTTAATGTCCTGTTTTAAAACATCTTTTCTTTTTTTAAAGCATAGACTTGATTTCCCCCCTTAAATCTTTGATTTGTTCATCTCTGGCTACGATGTTGCCTTGCCTGTCTATAAGAAAGTAAGTTGGAATCTGACTTACATTATAAGATCTGAGATATTCAGAAGATGTGCTGTTTTTGTCCCATACACAGATCCATGGCAGATTTGAAGCTCCGGTTTTCCAGAAGTGTTCATCATTATCAAGTGAAACCTGATAAATGTTAAATCCAAGAGAGTGAAACTCGTTGTAGATGCTTCTCATGTTAAGATTTCTTGATGGAGAGAAATCAGTTTGATAAGCTGTAAAATCCAGCAGAATTACCTGACCTTTTAAAGATGAAAGATTAATAACTTTTGAATCTTTGTCAGGCAGTGATATTTCAAAAATTGAAATCTTATCAGTTTCAGTAATTTTTATATCCCTGGCGTCTCTGGCTTTTCGTATTTCCTTTATTCCCATCAAAGTAAGTTTAACAAGATGTTTTGACCTTACAGCATCAGGATAGTACGTGTTCCATGAAGTTGCAACTGCGGCATAACATTTACTGTCATTAGCATCGTAAGGATCAAAAACAAGATAGTTATGAAATCGCTGGAAAAGAGCAAAATATGCTGCCGGAGAACGTGGGTCTTCGTAAATTACTTTTTTTGCTTTCTCGCGGTGGTCAGAGAATATTTTAAAAAGGGATTCCTGATAACCTTCAGGAGTGAGATTTTTTTGATCGTAAAGTTTCTTTACTGAGTCTGTTTGTACAAGAGTCTGTCCTTGAAGGACTGATAATTGTCTTATCAACTCACAGTCTCTTGATCCTTCCACTTTATAATCCTTCCCAAAATCTTCACCATTTGCTTTAATATTTATTACAACTGCTGAGTCAGCACAAAGGTGGATAAATCTCTTGTCAATCCTGATTCTGTAAAATTCGGGAGATTCAGGTATTTTGGTTTCAAAATGAAATTTACCACTGCTATTAAGCTTAACCGAGTCTAAAATTTCTGTGGAGTTCATTCCGAAAAGCTCAAAATAAAGCATTTTACCCTGTGCATTACTGATTTCTCCTTCTACTTTAACACTGTTATTTTTAGAACATCCGGCTAAAATCAGGAGCAAAATTGCGGTGAATATCAGATTTTTTTTCATCGGTTGGTTTTTTCGTAAATGTACCGCAAACCTACTCAATAATATGATTTCATGCAAATTGAAAGTGTAAATAGTCTCTCTTCGCTGATAAATAATTCTGAATATATATTGAAGCTTCACGCTCTGGAGTATCAGATAATTCTCGTATAGGATTCATAGTCAATTTTGTGAAAGCTTTTTATTTAAGTATTTAAGAATTAATGCTGTTTTTTTACTACCTTTGCACGATTTTTATTGAAAAAAACAAGACAATTTAAAAAGACGCTTTTTATGATCAATCCAATTGTCAAAACAATTGATCTTGGTGACGGAAGGACCATCACCATCGAAACCGGAAAATTAGCAAAGCAGGCTGATGGCTCTGTCATGTTACGCATGGGAGATACGATGTTACTTGCTACTGTTTGCTCTGCACTTGACGCAACACCCGGTACTGATTTCATGCCTTTACAGGTTGAGTACAAAGAAAAATTTGCCGCTTACGGGCGTTTCCCGGGTGGTTTCACGAAAAGGGAAGGAAGAGCGGGAGACTCAGAAATCCTTGTTTCACGTCTGGTAGATAGGGTATTGCGCCCATTGTTCCCGGATGATTATCATGCTGACACTATAGTCAATGTCATATTGTTCTCTGCTGACGGTGTTGATATGCCTGATGCATTAGCAGGACTTGCTGCTTCAGCCGCAATTGCAGTTTCTGACATACCTTTTAACGGACCTATTTCAGAAGTTCGCGTTGCCAGGATAAATGGTAAATTTAAAGTAAACCCGACTTTCAATGATCTTGAAGAAGCCGATATGGATATCATGGTTGGTGCAACTATGGAAAATATCATGATGGTTGAAGGTGAGATGGACGAAGTTCAGGAGGCTGATTTACTTGAGGCACTCAAAGTAGCTCACGAAGCTATAAAAGTACAATGTCAGGCTCAGATTGAACTGGCTGAAATGGTTGGTAAGACTGTTAAAAGGACTTATTGCCATGAAGTTAATGATGAAGAACTTAAAAATGATGTAAAAGAAAAAACTTTTGCGAAAGCTTATGCTGTAGCTGCTTCAGGTAATACTGACAAGCATGCCAGGATGTCAGCTTTTGAAAACATTCTTAAAGAATATAAAGAATCTCTGGATCCTGAAGTTCTCGCTGAAAAGGGAGAGATGATAGGACGTTATTATCATGCTGTTGAAAAAGAAGCGATGCGTCGTTGTATCCTTGATGAAGGCAAACGTCTTGATGGTCGTAAGACAACTGAGATTCGTCCTATCTGGAGCGAAGTCGATTATTTGCCGGGATGTCATGGTTCTGCCGTGTTTACACGTGGTGAAACCCAATCACTGACATCAGTTACCTTAGGTACAAAGATGGACGAAAAAATGATTGATGATGTTTTGAATCAGGGTAAAGAAAGATTCCTGCTACATTATAATTTCCCACCTTTTTCAACAGGTGAGGCAAGAGCAAGCCGTGGAGTAGGTCGTCGTGAAATCGGTCACGGGAACCTTGCTCATCGTGCAATAAAAGGTATGCTTCCAAAAGGCTATCCATATGTTGTAAGAGTCGTTTCTGACATACTTGAATCAAACGGTTCATCTTCAATGGCAACTGTTTGTGCCGGAACTCTGGCATTGATGGACGCTGGAGTTCAGATTAAAAAACCTGTATCAGGTATTGCAATGGGTTTGATTTCTGAAAACAAAGGCAAAAACTTTGCTGTGCTTTCAGATATTCTGGGTGATGAAGATCATCTTGGAGATATGGACTTCAAGGTTACAGGTACAAAAGATGGTATCACTGCAACCCAGATGGATATAAAAGTTGACGGACTCAGCTATGAGATCCTTGAAACAGCTTTGATGCAGGCTCATAATGGTCGTCTTCACATACTTGGTAAGATTACAGAAACTCTGGATGCTCCAAGACCTGATCTCAAACCAAATGCTCCGAGAATTGAAGTTATCTGGATTCCAAAAGAATTTATCGGAGCTGTAATAGGCCCTGGTGGCAAAATTAT
>CAZCPI010000078.1:0-1084 GCA_964500535.1 uncultured Bacteroidales bacterium | reverse complement strand
GATCGTCCTCACAGAAAAGAAGAATAAATCTAATTCCATATTTTCTAAAATAAGACTGTCTTTTTGAGAAGGGCAGTCTTATTTTTTTTTACAGACTGACTTTAATTGTTCGGGAGAAGCTATCGGTTTCAACATTAACAAGATAAATACCTTTTTCTAAGGTTGAAAGGTTTAACTCATAATTATTCTCACCGGATTCTCCTAAGATTCTGTCATTTTTATAAACAACTTTGCCGGAGTAGTCAAATATGTATATGTAAATATCAGCAGGTTTGTTAAGGATAAAATGTAAATACTTGATTTTTGATTTTGACTTATTGCTGTATAAAAAAAATGAATGATCATCACCCTTTATCTTTTGTTTTTCAACAGCATCAGGTTGTTTAAATTCAAAGCATCCGAAGTCGGGTGCTATGCCGCTGTAGATGAACCCCAGATTTATACCTCTATCAATAAGATCACTTGCTGCTTTAAGCCTTAGAAAATCATTTTCGGTTAAATTTCCTTCCGGGTCTCGTTCTGCGACAAGCAAAGATTCATCAGTGCTAATAAAATCTGAAGCATCAACATTAACGCCAATACCGGGAGTAAATGAATTATAAGAAATATTGCAGGTCCCGATATTTGATGTGTCTTTGTTTGTCCTGAACGAAAGGTTATTGTGAAGTATATGATTGAATCCGGGGCAATCTATACACGTATCTAAACCTGTTTTTGGACTTTTAGTAATCTTCTGACTAAGCATATTAAAGTTTGTACCGTTACGATAAGCTGTATTGTTAAAATAATAGTTGGCTGCCTGAACATGATGATTTGAATAAAAGCCGTTTGCTTTATTACGATATGCAAGGCAAAATCTTACAGTATTGTTCGGAATAGGATTGGGTAAAGATGAAACCACCGGTGCAGCTCCATAGCCACCAACTTTGAAACCGTTGCCATCACCTTTGCTTATAAAAGCAGGAGTATATCCATTATAAAAAGCCTGGCAATTTTCAAAAACAGTGCCTTCTGATGCATTTATACAATCAAAACCGTCGTCACTGTTAAACCATGCACGACAACCGCGGGCAATATTTCCTGT
>CAZCPI010000077.1:0-10621 GCA_964500535.1 uncultured Bacteroidales bacterium | reverse complement strand
CAGTACATCTGCAATTGATTTCCCCTTAAATCTTACTTCAAGAGTTTCACGATTATAGTGTTTACCGTGGCATACTTCACAAGGTACCAGCACATCAGGTAAGAAGTTCATTTCAATGGTTTTATATCCATTTCCTTTACAAATCTCACAACGACCTCCGGTTACATTAAATGAAAATCTTCCGGGCTTATATCCTCTGATTTTAGCCTCAGGCAAATTGACATAAAGATTTCTGATATCAGAAAAAACTCCGGTATATGTTGCCGGATTCGATCTTGGAGTCCTGCCTAAAGGTGATTGATCGACACTTATTATCTTATCAATATTTTCATCTCCTTCTATCGAATCATATGGTAAAGGCTCCTGTAGAGATCTGTAAAACTTTTTACTCAATATCGGCTGCAGAGTTTCATTAACCAGTGTTGATTTACCGCTTCCTGACACACCTGTAACAACTATCAACTTACCTAAAGGAAAAGTTATATCAATGTTTTTAAGGTTGTTACCTGTACAACCTTTAAGTATTAATTCAATCCCTTTGCCGGTTCTCCTTACAGAAGGAGTCTCAATATTCAGTTTACCTGTAAGATATTTTGCAGTCAGAGTATCAGAATAAAACATCTCTTCTGTTTTACCTGCAAAAACTATTTCACCACCGTTTACTCCTGCCCTGGGACCCAGGTCAACAATATAATCAGAAGAAAGCATCATTTCTTTATCATGCTCTACAACAATCACAGAGTTACCGTTATCCCTCAACGAAGTAAGTGATTTTATAAGTCTGAAATTATCTCTCTGATGCAGACCTATGCTTGGTTCGTCAAGTATATATAACACATTTACAAGCTGTGATCCAATCTGAGTAGCCAGCCTGATTCGCTGACTTTCACCACCCGAAAGAGAAGCAGAAGCCCTCTCCAATGAAAGATAGTCCAGACCCACATTAAGTAAAAATACAAGTCTTGATCTGATTTCTTTTAAAATCTCAGTAGCTATAGCTTTTTGCTTACTGTTTAACCTGTCTTCAACATTTTCCAGCCAATGCTTAAGTTCAGAAAGATCCATAGCTGACAGTTCAGCAATAGTTTTGCCATCCAGCCTGTAATTCAAAGCCTCTTTATTGAGTCTGGTTCCATGACATTCCGGACATACATCAGTTTTAATAAACTGAGCAGCCCATTTCTGAGATTCAGTCGGAGAATCTTCATCCTGCTGTGAAACTATATATTTAACAACACCATCAAAATCAACGAAATAGTTGGAATTCCCCAAAGAATGATTTTTGATATTAAGACTATCCTCTGAGCCATTAAGTATTTCATCCAAAGCTTCTTCAGGAATATTCTCAATCGGGGTTTTCAAGTCGAAACCATGTTTTAAAGCTATGGCTTCAAGCTGCCAGAAAATCAAAGACTCCCTTTGTTTACCAATCGGAACTATTCCACCACCGGCTATAGTCATGCTTCTGTCAGGTATTATCTTATCAATATCAATAAGATTCACAATGCCAAGCCCTTTACAACGGGGGCACATACCCTGCGGTGAATTAAATGAAAAGTTGTTGGGAGCAGGTTCATTGTATGAAATACCAGAAGTAGGGCACATCAATCTCCGGCTGAAATATCTTGGATTGTTACCATCTTTTTCAAGCAACATAACAATGCCATCCCCCTTATCCATGCCAATTTTAAGGCTGTCAGTCAATCTTTTAGTATCCTTTTCTGAAACCACCAGTTTGTCGATCACGACCTCTACATCATGATTTTTGTAACGGTCAAGCCTCAAACCCGGAGTAATCTCACGAAGCTCGCCGTCTATTCTTACATTGAGGAAACCTTTCTTCCTCAGACTTTCAAAAAGTTCTTTGTAATGACCCTTGCGTGAACGAACTACAGGAGCAAGCAAAAACAATCTCTTTCCTTCAAATTCATCAAGTATCAGCTCCAGAATCTGTTGTTCAGTATATTTAACCATCTTTTCACCTGTCACATACGAAAATGCTTCAGCAGCTCTAGCATAAAGAAGCCTGAGAAAATCATAAATCTCAGTTGTGGTACCGACAGTCGAACGTGGATTCTTATTCGTGGTTTTCTGTTCAATAGATATGACAGGGCTTAACCCCGTAATATTATCAACATCAGGTCTTTCAAGGTTACCAAGATAGTACCTTGCATATGAAGAAAATGTATCAACATACCTCCTCTGACCTTCAGCATATATAGTGCCAAAAGCCAGCGAAGACTTTCCGCTGCCGCTAAGTCCGGTTACAACAACCAGTGAATAACGTGGGATTTCAACATCAATATTTTTTAAGTTGTGTACACGAGCTCCGTTAACACAAAGACTACCGGTTTGTTCCATTATCAGTCAACATCAGAAACCCAGCTTTTCTGGTGAACCGGGATATTTTTTTTGTTATAAAACTTAGATTCAGTAACAGGATAAGACACTTTAAACGTCTTTTTATCAGCATTTATAAGACTATCACTTCTTATCCACGTATTAAAATACTTCAGATCGTAGAATGTAATCCCCAGATTATAAGCAAAATCAATCCAGTTTGGGATTTTCCCGTTCACGACAGTGTCTTTAGTAATAAAAGGCGGGTACAAAGTCTCCTTTTTTATCATGAAACCATACTTTTTAGGATCATTCATAAAATCCTTACAGGTTACTATCCTGAAAAAATATCTTTGGGTTTCATCCACCAGCCATAAATCAAGCCCGGATGCAGCACGTTGCCTCAAAAGTTCCCTTGAAACTCTTGCATAACCTGTATTATAGGAAACCGCTGCCGTAGCCCAGTCACCATACAGAGAATAAGCATATTTAAGATATCTGCAAGCAGCTTCAGTCGATTTCTCGATATTATACCTTTCATCCACTTCATCATTAACAACCAAACCATATTCTCTTGCAGTTTCAGGTATAAATTGCCACATTCCTACAGCTCT
Source organism: uncultured Bacteroidales bacterium (assembly GCA_964500535.1). GTDB lineage: Bacteria > Bacteroidota > Bacteroidia > Bacteroidales > UBA1402 > UBA8389. The sequence continues at coordinate 7,667 of CAZCPI010000077.1, read as the reverse complement.
GGCAGAAGAAAGAGCCTTATAATCCAGATGACTTTCAATACAAGCCAGATATTTCAAATCATCCGGAACACCATTAGCTTTCAGAATAGGCTCAATAACAGGAAAATACCTGTTTGCCCTTTTTATAAGCAATAAAGATGATGAATGCATATATAACATGGCCAGCAATTCTCTGTCATATCTCTCTTTCAAATCATACCTGTCAAGCTTAATGGTTTTCCCACAAAACTCAACCTGCTCCGGAATCTCAGGAGATATTGTATAATCAAAAGGTCCAGGTGTATGTTTTGCCACGACCGGCTCTTTCTCAACAATTGTAACATCTTGTTTTACAGCTTTTTTCTTTTTAAAAGTTAAAGCATTAGTATTGATGCTCAACAAAGAAAAAACCAGTATGTAAGACAAGTATTTTATTTTAATTTCCATATTATTCCAACAAATTTATATCTCCCCTGAACATATGTTTCTTGCCATCTGAACCGGTAGCCTCAATAACATAAAAATAGACTCCCGGTGAAACATGTTTACCTTTATACTTGCCATCCCAACCTAAAGCGGGATCATTCCATTCAAACAAAACATTACCCCATCTGTTGACTATTACACCTTTAAAAGAAACAACCGAGCGGTAGGCAACCCTGAATTCATCATTTTCACCGGGTGTCGATCGCGGAGTAAAAAAGTTCGGGCAATCAAGAAAAAACTCGTTGACCTGAGGATAAAACAATGCTGAATCCACACAAGAAGCACTACTGCTAACCATCAGTTTTACAGTATATTTACCAAATTCCTTGAATGAATAGTCCAGATCTGTATCAGTGAAACGAATATAATCCCCGCTTGTATCGTTTGGCTTATAAATCAGCCATTCAACCAATCTCACAGCTTCGCTGGGATTGCTTTTAAAACTGATATCAAGAGGCGCTGAGCCCGTTAGCTCCCCTGTTGACTTATCTATTTCATTTTGAGCAGTTCTTTCCTTTAATGTGGCTGAAGGATATGCCTTCACAGCAACAGCCTTGTACAACTGACTTTTAACGGATTTATCAATACCAAAAAACTCAGCAAACTGATCACCTGAAACCGTGAAATAAGTATCAGAAAGTGGTGCCGGAGCAGACCAGTTAAAAGAAATATCTTCTATTTTATCATTAACGATCTTTGATTCGAATATTTCATTAGTCTGATTCCATTCTGAAGTATTCCATGAAACGGAATAAACTCTTTGAATGTTTTTTTTGATTCCCGAAGTATTGTAATAAAACAACTCAGGTTCATCGACACTGACCTTAAGAGTAACCAGACTGCATTTGTCTCCTTCATCCAAAAACTGAATATCCTTTAAAGTCATTAAAGTATATCTGGTAACATAAATATATTGTCTTAAGCCACCTTCATTTTCCAGATAATAACCACAATCCAAATCAATATTGGTTAAAGTAGCAGAATTTGAATTTAAAGAAATATCAGCAGGATTTACCACTGTGGATACAGCAGGGTCAGTAATATATTTATGCCAGACCCATTTTTCGGGAGACGCAGTTTCAAAAGTTACAGAAGCATTCTGTTTACCGTTAAAAACAAAAACTTTATCAAGTCCTGAGCTTACAGGAGGCTGCAAAGTATAAGGTTTACCACTTAATCCACCATTTGCAGTAAATCCTGCAAAACTATAAGTATTAAACAGTGAAACCAGAAATAATGTTACAATTAAAAACCTCATCATTAATTCAGTATTGAAAATTCAGGCAAAGATACGGTTTCTTAACGAAAAATCATGTAAATTTGTTGTCTACTAACAGCCATAAAAGATGGAGATAAGCAAAAAAAAGTTTCTCATAATCTGGATTCTTTGCCTGATATTGCCTCTTGCTTCCTATTCTCAGCAAATCAAAGGTGTTCCTGTAATCAAATTGTTTGATAAGGAATATTACAAATATGAAATCACTAAAAAAGAAAGTGTTTTCTCGGTTTGTAAAAAATTTAAAGTTACCCAGGAAGAGCTATTGTCACTTAATCCATTCATTGTCAACGGACTAAAAACAGGTCAGTCTCTGTTGATACCTATTGTAAACGGAGATAAGGATAAAGATGAAAAAAAGCCTGTAGATGAAGGTTTAGAGCTTAAAACCGAAAATGACCTTACAACTGCACCTGTCAGGACACCCCGTATAGCCGTATTACTTCCATTTGCGCCATCAGACAAGGTTGGCGCAAGTGAAAAATATTTAGAGTTTTACGAAGGTTTTCTTATGGCAGTCGATTCACTCAAAACTCAAGGTTTGTCATTTGAGGTACAAGCATTTGAAGTTGGCTTTGACGCTACAGAAATCAGGAAAATCATTGAATCTGATGATTTAAGCAAATGTGACTATATTATAGGAGGTGTATCTAATGATCAGATTAATATGCTTTCGTCATGGTCAAAGGAAAAAAATAAATATCTTATACTTCCTTTCAGTTCAAAAATTGCATCTGTTGAAACCAATCCTTTTATATATCAGACAACAACTCCATACTCTTACATTTACAAAAGGCTTTCAGACTATTTATCCATAAGATTTGCCGGTAGAAATATAATTTTCGTGGAAAAATCCGATAAAGCTGACAATAACAGATCCGAACTCCAGGCTTTTCTTAAGGCCGGTTTCTCCAGAGTAGGTTTAAAATATACAGTAGTCAGCGAAGACGAAGAGCTTGCAGAAGTTACAAAGTTACTAAGTGATAAAAGACAAAACCTGATAGTACCTGATCAGCTAAGCCTTAACGAGGCAGCATCTTTTTTAACCAAACTCAGAGCAATAGCCAAAAATGATTCCACTAAGATTATAAATCTGTTGGGATACCCTGAGTGGCAGGCTTTGCCAAGAAGAGTTCAACCATACATGCACGAACTGAATACCATAATTTACAGCAATTTTTTTGCAGATTACCAAAAAGAAAATGTTAAAAAGTTTCCCGTAAATTTCAATAAAATATTTGGCAAAGAGATGATCAGCACATATCCTAAATACGGCATGATGGGTTTTGACATAGCTTCATGGTTTATTCCAAGAATGGTTTATGAAAAAACAACAACACCGATGAAAAAAGGTCCGGATCAGATACAGCATGATTTTGTATTTAAAAATGCCGATGCCAACAGCGGATATGTTAACCAGAATTTCTATCTGATTAATTACACTCCGGACAATTCTATCGAAGTAAAACATATGAAGTGAATATGCTTAAGAAAACTATTTCCACGCTATTATTTTTGATTACATCTCTTCTTGTATCTGCTCAATATAATACTCTAAGTGAGTGGTATGTTGGTTTTTCAGGAGGTAAAACTGTTTCAACCCTGACGCTTGTACCAAAACTTGTTGATAAAGTATTTGCATTAAACAATGATGCAGGATTTACGATAAGATATATCAGTGAAGAACATTTTGGATTACAGGCAGAAGTAAATTATTTCCAGTCAGGCTGGAAAGAAGATTTATCAGGTACAGGTCTGACTTATAGTTATGAAAGAAAACTGAATTTTGTACAGGCTCCACTATTGCTTCATGCATTTGCCGGATCCAAAAACACAAGATATTTCCTTAATATAGGTCCTCAAATAGGATATCTTTTAAGTGAAAGCGAAAATATAATTGATAACAGCAAAGTTTTTGAACAACATGGTAAAATTGTTGAGAATAAGTTCCAGTATGGTATAGTTGCCGGAGCCGGCCTTGAATTTCACCTGTGGAAGACTGTTTTAGGAGTTGAAGGAAGGTATTGTTACCAGTTTTCCAATATTTTTAATGATGAAATAGGTTCATATTTTAATACATCAAGCATCCAGGCAATTTCAATTAATGCTCATCTACTGTTCAGACTGAAATAAAAATATCAGGGTAGTGCAAAAAAAAAGAACCGAAACGGCTACACCCGAATCGGTTCTTTTTTTTTAACTCTTTATTTTTTATCTGATCCTGTCAGTGGATTTAACCAACTTCTCATCTTTCCTGATAAAAATAATCGCCAGAAGGTAAGAACCCATACTGATGCCTGGGAAAGACATAATAAACGAAGGATGAAATTCAGAACCTACCTGACCATTAACTACAGAAATGTAAGCAATAACAACAGCATAAATAATTGCCAATACAGCAATGCCGGCGATGCTCAGTTTCATCTGTAATTTACGGTTTTTGTAAAGTAGTGCAGTAACCAATGAACCAAGTACAGTAATAATACTCAGAGCAAGGATTATCCACAATGGAAATTTAATTAACAACAGAGGATGAATATCCTTGATTGTCATTAAGGCATAATGCCAACCACCAAGATTACCAACAAAACAGCCGATTGGTGAGAAAATGGCTATAGTCATCAAAACCGTGACCAATAGTAAAAATAAAGATTGAATACGCTGTATCATAAAATTATTTTTTTAGTTTTTCCCTTAACGGGTTTACATGATGTATTTTACCTTCGATATACTCCTGAGTAGCAATTAATGTAGGTTTAGGAAGTTTTTCATAAAACCTTGAAATTTCAATCTGTTCGCGATTTTCAAAAACTTCTTCCAGATTATCATTGTAAGATGCAAACTCCTGAAGCTTTTTTTCAAGTTCAGATTTCATCTCCACACTGATTTGATTAGCACGTTTAGCAATAATTTTAACGGTTTCATAAGTATTGCCTGTATCATGACACAAAGCATTCATGTCTCTGGTAACCGTTGATGTAGGAATAGTCGCTTTCTTGTAATCCATTTTTTTTATATTAATCTTTAACAATCTTTCTGCAATCTTTCAATATCTTTTCAGCTTCGTCCTTGAATTTGCTATCAGGAAACTCATTCTTAAAGCTGAAATATTCGTCTATAGTAGCTCTGTAACGCTCTACCTTGAGGTTGTCAATACTTTGAAGAGCAATCATATATCTCGATTTAAGTATCAGAAAAGAAAGCTCTTCCCTGTACTGTGAAACCGGATAATCCACAAGAGCGTTAGTAGCCGTAACAATACATGACAAATAATTATTCTTTGCCATATAGTCGCCAAGATTATAATAAAGCCTGCAATTCAACAACTGTTTATAAACCAGTTTATCCTGAAGCTCATTAAGCATTTTTACCACCTGCTCCTTTTTATCGGTATTCGGATAAAACTCAAGAAAAACCGAAAGCTCTTCAATCGCTTTGTAGGTCTCTTCCTGAGTCAGTCTCGGATCAGGTGAATTCAGATAGGCAGCCTTACCGGAAAGAAACCTGCAATCCTCTGTAAAAGTTCCCTTAGGATAAGTCTTGTAATAAGTTTCAAAATAACTTGCAGCCGAAATATAATCTTTTCTGTTGAAATAAGAGTTGGCCAGCATGTACAAGGTTTGTTCAGCCCTGTCCGTACCTTTATGAATAGCCTGAAGCTCTTCAAGTAAATCAATTACTCTCTGATACTTCTTCTGTTCATAATACTCATTAGCCTTGTTCCACTTCATCTCATAATCCGTGCTCTTGAGCAATTTCTGATAATCAGAACAGGAAACCAAAAGGCAGCCCAACAACAAGGAAATAATAAAATTCCGTTTCATCTTATATCATTTAAAAAAGTCGCACAAAGGTAACATTTCCCTTTTATACAACGAAGAGAATCAAGATTTTTTAACTGATTTTGGACATTAAGTCAATCAAAACATAAAAAAAATCAAAAACTATACATCTCATCCGCACTTGCAAGGCGCAGATTTGACTTTTGCAAAGCCTCAATACAACGGTTAATATCGTCAGGTTTGATTACCACCCTTGCCACATCATCTTTCCATGCAAAAGCATACATATAGTCGATTGCAACATTATTTTCAGATAAAATCGTCAGAGCTTCAGATAATGTCCCCGGAGTATTAGGGACATAAAGGCAAACAACATCACTCAAATGTACAGTGAAACCATTTTCCATCAGAAGTTTTCTTGCAGATTCAGGGTCCGAAAGCACTACTCTCATAATACCGAAGTCGGCAGATTCGGCAAGACTAAAAGCTGAAAGATTAATACCTGCTTTGCCAAGCAATTGCGTAACTTCAGTAAGCGTACCGGTTCTGTTTTCAAGAAAAACAGACAATTGTTTGATTATCATAGCTGTATAATTAATATAGTTTTCTATTATCAGTTACTCTCTTAGCTTTACCTATAGAACGTTCGATAGACCTGGGTTCAACCAGCTTAACATGAGCATGAATGCCTATCACAGATTGTAATCTGGATTCAATCTTTTTCTTAAGATTAAGCATGGAAGTCATATCATAAGTAAAGTTCTCAGGTCTCATTTCTACATGGATATCAAAGGTATCAGTATTATTAACCCTGTCAACAAATAGATGGTAATGTGGTGCGGTTTCATTAAATTCAAGTAAAACACTTTCAATCTGAGTCGGAAATACATTTACACCTCTTATTATAAGCATATCATCACTTCGACCCATTATTTTGTTCATTCTGACTGTAGTTCTGCCACAAGAACACTCCTCCCTGAATAAACTTGTCAGGTCCTTCGTACGATATCTGAGTACAGGCATGCCCTCTTTTGTAATAGTAGTAAATACCAACTCCCCTATTTCACCTTCAGGAAGAGGCTTAAGTGTAACCGGGTCAACTATTTCAGGATAAAAATGATCTTCATTGATATGCATACCCCTTTGTTCGGAACATTCACTGGCAACCCCGGGACCAATTATTTCAGTCAAACCAAAAATATCAAATGCCTTGATTCTAAGTTTATCTTCGATTTCGCGGCGCATCTCTTCAGTCCAGGGTTCAGCGCCAAAGAAGCCTACTTTAAGCTTAAGCTTATCCTGAACACCCATATCATGCACAGCTTCAGCAAGATATAAAGCATACGAAGGAGTACTGCACAAAGCTGTCGAGCCAAAATCAGTCATAAGCTGTATCTGTTTCTCAGTATTTCCCGAAGAAATGGGGATTACAGATGCTCCAAGCATTTCCGCACCATAATGAGCACCAAGACCTCCTGTAAACAAACCATATCCATAGGCAATCTGAAAAATATCATTTCTGGTACAACCACCCGAAGCAAAGGTTCTTGCCATCACATCTGACCATGTACCAAGATCTTTTCTTGTATAACCTGCAACAATAGGTTTACCTGTAGTGCCAGAGGAAGCATGAAGCCTCACTATTTCTGACATCGGAGATGAGAACAAACCAAAAGGATAATTATCCCTGAGATCGGTTTTAACTGTAAAAGGAAGCTTAACGATATCATCAACAGTTTCAATATCCATTGGCGTTACTCCCAATTCCTGCATTTTGTTCCTGTAAAAGGGTGAGTTATGAAACACTCTTTCCACAGTTGTTCTGAGACGTTTGTTCTGAAGATCTCTCATTTCTTCACGCCTCATACATTCATTGCTCTCATTCCATATCATAATGCATATTATTTTAAAAACGCAAAGAAAAAAATTATTCTGCAATAAATAAGACTGAAAAACGGTAAATTTGTAATTATTGTCAATTTATTTAATAACAAACGATGTTTGACCTAGTATCACCTTTCAAACCAACAGGCGACCAACCGGAAGCAATTAAACAACTAATTGAAGGAGTTGAATCAGGAATGCCTTTCCAGACCCTTTTAGGAGTAACCGGATCCGGCAAAACATTTACCGTAGCAAATGTT
>CAZCPI010000076.1:0-10853 GCA_964500535.1 uncultured Bacteroidales bacterium | reverse complement strand
AACGGCTATATGATGGAGTTTGATAATCAGGGAAGGAAAGTTAAGGTTCCGGACTACAGAAAGGCTCTTCAGGAAAATGTTGAATTAATGATGGTCATCAGTAAAATAAATGAACTTATGACTGAAAGAGGTTTTCCATTGAAGAATCTTGAGTCATCACTTAAGACACTGGAATCTGAAAGTGCTGAAGAAGAAATGATGATGAGCAGGAGTGGTTCTGAAATTGGTGAAACTCCTGTAGATCAGTTAAAAAAGGTAGCCAAAGCAGATATATGGATTCAGATGACCTGGGTTGTAAATCAGTTAGGGCCTAAAAGGACCATTACTTTCAATCTTCAGGGACTCGATGCTTATACAGATAAACAAATTGCTGGTGCTTCAGGTACCGGTCAGCCTTCTTTTACGGCTGAATTGCCAATTTTACTGGAAGAATCTGTACTGACATATCTTGATAATTTTAATGTTCAGTTACAGGCTCATTTTGACGATTTGTTTAAAAATGGAAGAGAAGTTATTCTAAGGATCAGAACATGGAGTAATTCGGATATTGATCTGGAATCAGAATATAAAGGTAAGGAGCTTGGTGAAATAATTGAAGAATGGGTTTCTCAAAACACTGTTGAAGGAAGATTCAATACATCTGATGCTACAGAAAGCATGATGTTATTTGAACAGGTCAGGATCCCCCTTTATGATGCCAACGGTAGGGCTACTGATGCCAGAAACTGGGCCAGGGGATTACAGAAATACCTGAAATCTACTTATATGGTTGATTCCAAACTAACTATGAAGGGTCTGGGACAAGCAGCATTAGTTATTGGTGAAAAGTAATAATGATATATATAAAATATGAGAAAGATTAGTTTGTTTTTCGGATTCCTTATGTGCATTATTGCATTAAATGCTCAGAACAACCTTGGAAGTTCTGATGATCTGGGCAGGATTGCTCTGAACGCTTATATACCCGAACAGGTTGAAGGACTGACACCAATTGCGAGAACTAACCTTGAAAATAAGCTTCATCAGATTGCTGTTAAAAATGGCATGGGTGGTTTTGCTTTTGAACCAAGATTTATAATTACAGCTAATGTTACTGTTCTCTCTAAGAATGTTACTTCAACTGCACCTCCAATGCATGCATATACAATGGAAGTGACTTTTTACGTTGGTGACGCAATGGACGGAAAGCTGTTTTCTACTGAGTCTGTAACATTAAAAGGTGTAGGTGATACTGAGAGTAAGGCTTATATTTCTGCTTTCAAAAACCTGAATACAAATGATACCAGATTTACTCAGATGATTGAAACCGGTAAACGTGCCATAATAGAGTATTATAATTCCAAATGTGATTTTATAATTGGTGAAGCAAAAGGTCTGGCCAATATTCATGATTACGATGCTGCTATTTATAAGTTGATTACTGTTCCTGATGTTTGCAAGGATTGTTATATGAAATGCCAGAATATTCTTGGTCCTCTGTATCAGGAAAAGATTGATCATGATTGTCAGGTAAATCTTTTACAGGCTCAGAATTTTTGGACAGCTAACCAGGATGGTTACGGTGCAGACAGGGCAGGAGAGTGCCTTAACAAAATTGATCCTATGTCAAAATGTTATGGTGATGCTTTTGCTCTTTCGGAAAGAATTGCAAAAAGGATTTATGAGCTTGATAAACGTGAGTGGCGTTTTGCTTTAAAACGCTGGCAGGATGTGGTAGATATTGAGAAGCTGAGGATTAAAGCAGCCAGAGATATTGGTGTTGCTTACGGCAATCATCAGCCAAGAAATATTTATAACGTAAGATTCATCAGAGGTTGGTGGTAAATCTATATTTAGTTGCCTTTTAAAAGAAAAAAGCACTTACATTTTAACCTGTAAGTGCTTTTTTTGTGACCCCGGAGGGGCTCGAACCCTCGACCCATTGATTAAGAGTCAATTGCTCTACCAGCTGAGCTACGGAGTCATTTTTTTATTTGACGGGTGCAAAAGTAAGTTTTTCAGTTCAAACACGAAAGTTTTTGTTGTAGTTTTTTATCATTAATTTACAACTGACGGATTTACAATGCATAATATTTTGGTTTCAAACCTTTTTAAGTGATTGCATTCCGGTGCACGCATCGCCTGAGGCTCGTCAACACTTCATCGATAACTGTATCCTTTTACGATTCAAGTCAATACTTACAACCTTCACTTTAATATACTGGTGTATTGAAACCACCTCACCCGGATCTTTTATAAACTTATCTGCCATTTCTGAAATATGAACTAAGCCGTTTTCTTTAATGCCAATATCGACAAAGCATCCGAATGCAGTTATATTAGTTACAATACCATTCAAAACTTTACCCGGTATCAGATCTTCAATTTTCCTGATATCCTTGTCAAATTCGAAGACTTCAATTGCTTTTCGGGGATCGCGCCCCGGTTTGTTAAGCTCTTCCATTATATCCTGCAAAGTGGGAAGGCCGGCATTTTCTGTGATATAATCTTTTAATACAACAGAATTTCTGATTTCCTTATTATTTATCAGATCTGAAACTGAGCATTTTTTGTCTTTTGCCATTTTTTCGACAATTGAATAACTTTCCGGATGAACAGCTGAGTTATCCAATGGATTATTTGCATCCGGAATACGAAGGAAACCTGCAGCCTGTTCAAATGCCTTTGGCCCGAGACGAGTTACCTTAAGTAGCTCTGATCGGTTAGAAAAGGCACCCTTTTCATTTCTGTATTCAACAATGTTTTGCGCCATAGCAGAATTTAATCCGGATACATACATCAAAAGGAATTTGCTTGCTGTATTTAAATTTACCCCAACCTGATTTACACAACTGACGACAGTCTGATCCAGTGATTTTTTAAGTTTAACAGCGTCAACATCATGTTGATACTGACCGACTCCTATGGATTTAGGATCGATTTTAACAAGCTCTGCCAAAGGATCCATCAACCTTCTTCCTATTGATACTGCACCTCTTACTGTTACATCATATTCAGGAAATTCGTCTCTTGCAATTTTAGAAGCAGAGTAAATTGATGCTCCGTTCTCGCTTACTACAAACACTTGTACTTTCCTGTCATATCTTACGCTGGTTACAAACAGTTCGGTTTCTCTTGAAGCTGTACCGTTTCCTATTGCTATGGCCTGGATATCATACATTTCAACGAGATGACTTAACTTCTTTGAAGCTATACCAGTCTCATTTTGTGGTGCATGTGGATAAATTGTCTCGTTATGAAGTAATTTTCCCTGCGCATCAAGACAAACAACTTTGCATCCAGTCCTGAATCCGGGATCAATACCAAGCACTCTTTTTTGTCCTAATGGAGGTGCCAAAAGTAGCTGCCTCAGGTTTGCTGCAAATATTTTAATGGCTTCATCATCCGCTTTTTCTTTAGTAATACCGCTGAATTCGGTTTCTATTGAAGGTTTTAGCAATCTTTTGAATGAATCCTCTACTGCAAGGCTAACTTGCTCTACTGCAATATTATCACTCTTTACGAATAATCTATTTAGCTCAACAGTGCAATCCTCTTCGCATGGAGAAATATCAATTCTGAGAAAGCCTTCATGCTCTCCTCTAGATAATGCAAGAAACTGGTGAGACGAAATGTATTTCAATGGTTTGGAAAACTCGAAATAGTCTTTAAAATTTAATGCTTCAAGTTCTTTACCCTTAACAACCTTTGAAGTAATGACTGCTTTTTTCCTGAAATGATATCTTACAATATTTCTTGCTCTTTCATTTTCGTTTACCCATTCGGCGATAATGTCTCTGGCCCCCTTAAGTGCATCTTCAATCGTATCAACTCCTTCTTTCAAAAACTGAAATGCAATTTTTTCGGGTGTTGATGAAATTGGTTTCATCAACATTTTTGCCAGTGGTTCAAGTCCTTTTTCTCTTGCTATTTCAGCTCTGGTTCGTCTTTTTGGTTTATATGGGAGATAAATATCTTCCAGCTCATTTAATTGCCAGCATTCGTCAATCCTTTTCTTTAATTCATCGGTTAAGTTATCCTGACTTATGAGCGTTGAAATAATTGTTTCTTTCCTTTTATCGATTTCTGTCAGCTTTTCATATTTTTCAGCAATGTCGCCAATGGCTACTTCGTCAAGACTGCCGGTTCTTTCTTTTCTGTATCTGCTTATAAAGGGTATAGTGGCACCTTCATCAAGTAGTAATAATGTGTTTCTTACTCCATTTTCGGGTAAGTTCAGCTCTTTTGATATAATACTTACAAAAATGTCTGTCATGTTCATGTTTTATCTATTACGAAGATACTAAAAAGCAAAGCTGAAGAGTTGTTTGAAAAGCGTATATTTGTAAAAAAATCAGAAAATGGCCAAACTTCAGAAATCATCTTCAAAAGAACCGATAGAAAAATCAAAAGTAAAAACCTCAAAAGTTACTGATGATAAGGTGGTTGTCAAAAAGAAAAGACGTGATACCATACTTGTGGTAAAAGAACAAAATACATTGTTGCCATTCTTAATTGAAAGTCTTAAGGATCAGAGCAGAACAACTGTAAAATCTCTATTGAGCCATAATCAGATAACTATAAAAAACAGAGTTATCAAAAAATTTGATCATTTGCTTAATCCGGGTGATGAGGTCTGCGTTAATTGGGAAACCGGCAAACAAACACTTGATACTCCGCTTTTAAAAATTGTTTTTGAAGATAAACATCTTATAGTTGTTGAAAAGTCGGCAGGTTTGTTGTCTATTGCTACCAAAAAGGAAAGAATTAAGACTGCTTATAGTATTCTGAGCGAATATGTCAAAAAGCTACATCCGGGTAATAAGATTTTTGTTGTTCACAGGCTTGATCGTGAGACTTCGGGGCTTATGCTTTTTGCTAAGAGTGAAGAAGTCCAGTATCGTATGCAGCATAACTGGAAATTTGCTGTAAATCAAAGGAAATATATTGCTGTAGTTGAAGGTAAACTTGAAACCGGTGATGGGACCGGTAAAGGTGTTGTAAAATCATATCTGTGGGAAAGTAAAGCCCTTATAGTTTATTCAAGTAACAATCCTGAGGATGGCCAGCTGGCTGTTACTAAATACAATGTTCTCAGGAATAATGAGAATTACAGCCTTGTGGAATTTGAGCTTGAAACAGGCAGAAAAAATCAGATCAGGGTTCAGATGAACAGTATTGGTTATCCTCTGGTAGGAGATTTAAAATACGGAGGTCATGAGTCTAAATTAAAGAGACTGGCATTGCATGCGCATGTATTGTCTTTTACTCATCCGGTTACAGGTGAGTATCATGCTTTTGAAACTCCTGTGCCCGCTTCTTTTGATAGTTTTGTTAAATAATTCATTTCATGGGAAAGATTCCAGGTTCCGGTGCATCTTCTGTCGGAAATTATGCTTTTAGTAAAATTAGTGACGGGTTGTTACCTGTAGACATAGTCTTGGCTCCTGAATGGTGGCATAAAAATGAAAATATTGTTTTTGACAGCGACTTCTTTTTTAATCCTTTAAAAAGAGTTGAAGCTGAAAAACATATGGAAAAAGTGCTTTATGACAGATGGGGAAATTATGGTTTAGGTAAACACAGAAATGAAGACAGGCCTGAAATAGGTGCTGTGCATCTTGCTGCCGGTTTCCTGCTGTCTGAAATGCTTGGTTGTAAAGTTGATTATACCGGTGACAGACCTCCGCAGGTTTACCCTGCTTATCAGGAATTAAGAGAGATTAATACAGATGAAGCTTTTAAATCAGAGGCTTTTAAAAGGGTAATGAAGCTGGTTGATTCTTTAAACAGCAAATATGGTTATTTGACCGGTGATATTAATTGGGGTGGTATCCTTAATATTGCTATGGACCTGAGAGGAGAGTCTGTTTTTATGGATATGATGATTGATCAGGATAAAACGAATGATTATTTCAGGTCAATTTTTAATATTCTCAATCGTTTCACGACGTACATAAAGTCTTTGACCGGTACTACTTCAATTTCTGTCAACAGATGTGTCGGATTGATCGATAAACCTGTTCTTTTGCATTCTGAATGTTCTCATACCATGATTTCTGCTGATGATTATGAAAATTTTCTTTTGCCATTTGACATAGAATGGAGCAAAAAAAGGCCATTTGGCATTCATTATTGTGGCTCAGATCCTCATCGTATGGCTGAGAGTTTTGCTAAAATACCACATCTCGACTATCTTGATCTTGGCTGGGGTGGGGATATTGAAATACTAAGAAGGCACTTGCCTGATACTTTTTTTAATATCAGGCTTAGTCCGGTGGAAATTGCCAGGATGGATAAAGATTTGATCAGGACGACTGTCACTGATCTTATTCATAAATCAGGAAATCCTTATCTGACAGGTATCTGCTGTATAAATATGGATGATAAAATTACAGATGACAGGATCGATGTGATTTTTGAAACTGTTGCTGAATTAAGAAATGAATATACTGATTTTTTGAGTACGGTTAATCTGATCTGACTTTATGAAGGATAGATTTGATATAAGTCTGGCTGATTCGCAGGCCACAACAGTTTTGCCTGTAAGCCCTGAAAAATTTGATTTTAAGAAGTATTCTGACTATTCATCTATGCTTGATGAAAGATGTGAATCATTCATTAAAAGTGACAGTGGGATAGTTGTTTACAGGAGAATGAGGGTCGGGGAGTGCTTCTCTTATGGTTGCAGGGATATGAAATCGTCTCTTGAGCTGCAGCTTGGTGCTCTTGAGAAAAGTATGTTGTATAAGGCTGATGTCCCGAATTTCCTGGAACCGTGGTATGGCATAGGTGTAATTTCAAGCGCCTATGGAGGAGATTATACCTGGCTGGAAGGTAACGCACCTGCAATGAAACCAAAATTTTCCGACATTGATGAGGTATTGGGTTATACTCCTGAAGAGGTTTCAGATACTGCAATAGGCCGCCATGTTCTGAATATGACCGAATATTTTATGGAGAAAACCAAAGGTTTGCTTCCGGTTTCACTTACGGATATGCAATCACCTTTGAACATGATAGGTAATCTGTATCCTCTGGATAACTTTTTTATGGACTTGCTTATTCAGCCTGAGAAAGTTAATCAGTTGTTTGAAGTTTTGTCGGGATTAACTGTTCGTTTCATTAGTAAACAAAAAAATATTATTGGTAGTGCATTGGCTTCACCCGGACATGGTTTTGCTTCTTCAAGAAGTTGGCTGGGATTGGGCATGAGTGATGATAATGCCATTATGATTTCTCCTGAGCAATATATTGAACTGGCCGCACCTCATGTTACTAAAATTGCTGAGTCTTTTGGTGGCGCTGCGTTTCATTCATGCGGCAACTGGACTGCCTGGATTGATGCTGTTTTAAATATTAAAGATTTAAGAATGGCTGATGGTGCATTTTCGCCTCAGACTGACCCCGGTGCGATTGATGATTTGGAGACATTCCAAAGGTTTGCAAATACCGGTAAAGTATTAAATGCACGTATTGTAGGTGATGTCAACATTATTAATGATCAGGTTTCACGCTTATGGACAAATGGCATGAAACTTGTCATCGTGACATATTGTGAGACTCCTGAAGAGCAGGAAAAGGCTTATGACATTATCCATAATATCTGTGATCATAGTTGATACAGAATATCAAAGATTATAAATATCATAAGCCTTTTATTTTAAGTTTTACTTTTTATATTTGTTCACAATATAACCAAGTTTCCGGATCGAATTGGCTATCTTGCTTGTATCGGTTTTACCGGAATGGTATGTGACAGTCACTTTCTCTTTATTCAACTCTGTTTTTAAGTCTGTTACGCCCTTTTCAAACCTGAGTTGCTCGGTTATCCTGTTTTCGCAGTCTTTACATTCCATATTTACAGAATATTCAACGGTAGCTTTGTCAGACTTTCTGGTTGTTTTAATTTCATTTTTAGCTGATAATTGTCCGACAACCATCAATGAGGCTATCAGAATGCTGATCTTAATTTTCTTCATGTTTTACTGGTTTTTATAATTTATCGTTTGATTTGTTTTTAATTGCATATCTTAATCCGAGATATAGTTTTCGACCGTGTACAGGGCCCCAGACCATTGTTGCATCGAAGTCATTACCCCACGGCTCATATGCCCCTGAAATTGGATCTTTTTGACGAAATCCGGTAAGATTCTCGCTACCTCCGTATATTGAACCCCATCTGAAATATTTTGTCAGCTGAGCATTTATTATTGTAAATGGTTTGTTTCTTCGATTATTTTCTCCATTGAGATCAGGCAATCTGCTACCGCCATTTAACTGTATGTTTGTATCAAATTGCCAGCGTTTCATCGGTGATTGCCAGGATGCTGTAAATAAACCTTTGTATTTGTTGGTTAAGGGTCTTTCGCGTAATACTCCCTGATAGGACGACCCTGAAGTTGCGGGATTTTGATTATATGTGCTTTTAGCGTCTATATATCTTATTGCTGCTGTAAGTTGAAGACCTCTGATAAGCTCATAATTCAGCTCTGCCTGAAATGCATTTGAATAGGATTTTCCTGATAGTTCGTAAAAGTATACTGCATTTTTATCGTAATCCATATCATTTATCATTTGCTTCATGAAATGTGTATTATAAGCTTCAAGAGTCAGTGTCATATCTTTTTCTGAGACAGGTATATAAAACATCGCACTTAATCCTGCGTTTAATGCTTCTTCCTGATAAAATAGTTTGTTGTCCCGCATCCTGAAAACTCTGCTGCTTGCAAGCATATAGCTGTTTTCTGAAATAAGGTTAGTTGTACGGTAACCCTTGCCAACGTTTCCTCTTAAATGAAACCAGTCTGCAACATCATATTTTACATGCAACCTTGGTGTGATAAATCCACCAAACCAGTTGCTGTGATCATATCTTAATCCTGCCAGAATGTGTATTTTATCATTCAGGTTTAATGAGTATTCGGCAAATAATCCCGGGGTTATTTCCGTTCTTTCAGAGTCATAAACATAGGGATCATCGGGATTTAAATATGATAATCTGTTTGTCATGGTTTCATCTAAATTGTCAGCAAGCAAGCTGGTTCCAACTACAATTTTGTTTTTATCATCTATGTTGGTTTGAAATATAAGGTTGCCATATAAGTTCGTCTGATTGGCATCGTATTTATTCAGACCATATCCGGATTCCTGCCCGTGAAATGAGCCTGAAAGTATTAACCCTAAAGATGTATTTTTTTCAGAATCAAACACATATCCGTTTTTGGCAAATACTTCAAGCCTTTTGGTTCCAATCTCTATTCTATAAGGATTTACGGTGTTGATATTTTGTAACTGACCGCTTTGACGGTTTTCGTCAAGGTATTTTATACCAAATTGTGAGGTGTATTTTTTCTTCTGATAATACCATCTGTTGAAAACCGATAATTGCTTAACACCGGGCAGATCCATGAATCCGTCGCCGTTTGCATCATGCTCCATCGTTTCATTTTCATAATGCAGAAACGTAGATGTTGACAAATATGGTGTTAACTTAAGCGCTAAATCACCATTAGCTTCTGTCCTCATATTGTCTGCCATGAATAGGTTCAATGACAGAAGATCTGATTTGGACGGTTTTTTGTATTCAACATTAATTTGTCCTGTAATGGCTTCATACCCATTGATAACTGAGGCTGCACCTTTGGAAATCTGGATGCTTTCCATCCATGGACCAGGCACATAACTCAGTCCGTATGGTGAAGCCAGACCTCTGATAAAGGGCACATTTTCGCTTATCAGTTGTACGTAAGTTCCCATCAATCCTAATAGTCTAATCTGCTTTGCGCCTGTTGCCGCGTCGCTGTACGATACATCAACAGAAGGATTGGTTTCAAAACTTTCCGAAAGGTTACAGCAGGCAGCCTTGCATAATTCACTTGAATTTATGGTTTCAACTTTTATTGGATTGATACGGGAGGAGTGAAGTCCGACCGTTCTGTCCATAAACTGAATTTCTTTCAGATTAATTACAGTATCTGTTTGTGCAGATACTATCAACGTTGTTGCTGACAATGATATAGTCATTGCCAATCTATATATAAATTTCATTAACGTTTAAATTTTAAGAATTTGAAAAAGGTCAATATTGCCTGACTTTTGATCAGAAAGTGACCAAAGTGAGTTGATTTACCCCGGGCTGCGAAGTACGAATGCTCAGTTATTGAATCTTATCGCCGCATGCAGCGGAATTTTCATTTTGAGCTAACTATGCCGCAGAACAGCGGGGAATGCGTGCACATGAATTCAAATTCTTAAAATGCAATTGGATTTCAGTAATGACTTGCCTGTCTTTAAAGGTGAATGAATTAGGTCTCTTAAGTCATTCTGAGGATTTGTAAAGATGTTGAGATTTTCGGCAAATATTTGAGAAAAGAGTAATGTATTTGAGAATATTTTTAAATTGCTTTTACTGACGTAGTCATCTAATTCAATTGAGATACGGTCAATGCGGCATTTGTGATTGTGTTTTTCTTTAGATACCGACTGATCCAATGGACAATTCCCGTTACAATGCAGAGAATGGTTATTGTTTTCTGTTACAATATTATCGCAGCTTGTAATGTCAGACTCATCATGGCAATGCATATCTTCTAATACTTCAAAACCTTCACTTCTGCACAGATCGCAACAGAAATGTATGATATTGACTGAATTGCCGAATAAGAACAGCAATGAAGCAAAAAATAGCAGAATGGTATTTTTGACTTTAGTCTTCACCTGGTTTTGTTAAATGTATGGTGCAAAGATAAAAAAAACTCTTTAAAAAAAGTCAGGTTTTAAACAGATGGAAATAAGGCGTACAAAAAAACGCCAACCATCTGTAAAAATGATCAGCGTTATTTTTGTGCCCAAAACAGGACTCGAACCTGCAC
>CAZCPI010000075.1:0-11356 GCA_964500535.1 uncultured Bacteroidales bacterium | reverse complement strand
TCATTGAGTTTCTGAATAATACTTAACGAAACATCAATCTTGCCTCTGTCCGGAGTAAACTTGAAGGCATTTGAGATCAGATTTGTCACTATCTTCCTGATTTTCTCCTGATCGAATTCCATGCTTAATTCTGCAACAGATGATGAAAAAGAAAAGTTTATCGCTTTCTGATTTGCCATGTCGGTAAATGAAAAGCATATTTCCTTAATGAAACCGACAATATCACCGACAGACAAATTAAGAACATCTTTCTTTACATCTAATTTCCTGAAATCAAGAAGTTGATTTACAAGTTCAAGCAAACTGGCTGCATTTCTTTTTATGATTTCAAGCAGTGATTTCTGCTCATCAGTTTGTGCCTCCTGAAGTAGTTTTTCAACAGGACTTAGTATCAGAGTCAATGGTGTTCTGAATTCATGACTTACGTTTGTAAAAAAACGGAATTTCATTTCATCCATTTCATGAAGCTGTTTTGCCTCCATAATGCGATGAGTATTTTCAAACTCCTTTTTCTGCTTTCTGAGATTATAATTTATAATGTACCAGATGATGCCAAGCACCAGGAAGATATAAAGCATTATTGCCCACCACGTAAACCAAACAGGAGGTTTAATGACTATTTTAAGGGTTATAGGATCTTTACACCATACATTATCATTATTACTTGCATAGACCTGCAGTTCGTAAGTGCCTTTATTAAGATTCGCATAAGTAGCTGAACAAACTCCTGGTCGGGTTTCAATCCAGTCTTCATCAAAGCCCTTTAGCTTGTATTTATATCTGTTTTTTTCGGGATGAACATAACTCATTGCCGAAAAGTTTACAGTGAAATTTTTCTCATTGTACTTCAGGACTATTTTATCCTTGTGTGTCAAAGACTCATCCAGTATCAAATGACTCTTGTATTCTTTACCGGTTTCAACAAGTTCATTACCTATATATAAATCCGTAAATCTTGGTTTAGGTACAATATTGTTAAAACGAATTTTCCTTGGATCAAACTCCGTATAACCATTGGTACAGCCAAAATACAAATGACCCTTGTTATCTTTACAAACAGCGTTATGGTTGAAAATTGAACCTACAAGACCATCTTTTTCATCAAAGGAAATTACTCTGTAACTTATTTTCCCGTTTTCTTTATTTACAGAGCTGTTCACACGAGCAAGTCCGTTTCTTGTTCCCACCCAGACATCTCCATAGTTGTCTTCTATAAGTGAAACCACCTGATCACTTGGCAAACCATTGCTCTTGTTAATATAGGAAAATTCATCTCTGTCAGGATTGTAAATATTCACACCGTTATCTGTTGCAATCCAAATCTGATTACGTTTATCAAATATTGAATAATAACTAATCTCATCCGTCAGTTTGTCAAGTTGTTCCTGCTTTTTAAAATATGGGGTGATAGTGTTTGCTGAGGGATTTAATACATCCAGTCCATTCGATGTGCATATAATAACCTGCTGATTGTTTCTGTAATATAAAGACAATAAATAATTGGAACTCATTCCATTCAAATTTCCAATATCAAGCCGCTGGAAATTTTGTCTGCTTTTATCCAGTTTATCAAGTCCGCCCCCAAGAGTAGCTATCCAGATATTACTTTCAGAATCCTCAACAAGACCATAAATACTCTTTTCTGAAAGAGAGTTGGGATTATTTGCATCTGGCATATATCTTTTAAACTCATTTCCGGTCATGCAATTCAGACCGCCCATAAATGTACCGAACCACAATTGCCCTGCTCTATCCTGTAACATAGATATAATTATATCTGATGAAATGCTTTTGGGATTATTGCTGTTGTTTTTAAAAATGCTAATCTGTTTGGACTTTCCGTCAATTCGTAAAAGACCTCCGCCATTAGTACCAATCCACAAGTTATTATCGTTATCACGAAGAAGACTGTTACAGTCTTTGGTTTCAAGATTTGAACTCTGGAAGAAAAACAGAGGTGACTTTTCGAACTTAAGCATACCGGGTTTATAAAATGATACTCCGTTTTTATATGTCCCTGCCCACATTATGCCCGTATTGTCGCAAAACAGACTTATTACAGAATTCTGACTTATTGAATTAGGATTTAACGGATCATTTTTCAATACATCCATTTTACCTGCTTTCTTATCAATAACTATTATGCCACCATGGTCAGAAGCAATCCAGATCTTGCCTTCATTATCCTGAGCCATATCCCTTACAAACAATTCTTTCAGAGATTTTGACAATAAACTATTACCATCTCCGTATTTTTCACTCACAGAAATCCATGAGCTTTTATTGAAATCATAAAAATATATTCCTTTATCTCCAATACCCGGATAAACCCATGGACAACCATCAGAATCTATAAATATTTTTTTTTCGACAACAGTCGGAATATTATACTCCTGAAAAAACCTGTTTCTAAAATCAACAGAATTAGTTTTTTCGTTAAACCTTTCGACTAGTCCCGATTGATGGATTGTCCAAATGCATGAACCCGAGATTATAAAATTTGATATCTGACCCTGGCTTAACTTGTTAATATCAGTAGATTGTCTGTAAACGGTCAGTTCCTTCTTTCTTATATTATATTTATAAATACCGTTCCCCTGATTATAAAAATAAAAATTTTTATCCTTGTCTATTTCAACTCTTGTCGGGTTAAAATTTATTCCAATTTTTGAAAGAAAAGGACTAAGATTCCTGTGGAACTTTTCACTTTTAACATCGAGCATTACATATTGCAACCTTCCCCTTAACCACAAATTGCCATTAAAATCCTCCTGAATATCCGGTATATTGTTATCAATAAGGCTGTTTGAATCATTCCTTTGAGATATATAAGTCTTTATTCGATAACCATCATACCTGTTTAGCCCGTAATTAGTCCCAAACCACATGAAACCGCGACTATCCTTATATATACATTCAATCTGATTGTTTGACAATCCGTCAGTATTGTCCAGTCTCAGGAAATTATATGTCTGGGAATAGATGTATGATGAAACCAAAAATAAAAATAATGACAAAATTCTTCTCATCAGATGGCTGTGTTTTTCAATATCAGAATCAAATGTAATGAAAAATATGCCTGAATTTTTCCGAAAAAAACACCTGTTATCAAACAAGCCCCATCAAGTAAACAAATCAACCCTGTCAGTTATCATATGCAGACCATGATGACAACATTGGCAACCCTGCATTCCGGATAATCAGACTTATTTTTGTATATAACAGTTTACGTACTTATGAAAAGCACAAATCTTCTCATTTTAGTTGTTGTTGCCATTTTTTTTGCAGGATGCAGCGACAAACTTTATCAAAAAACATCTGACGGAATAAAAGTCACTATCATTAATGACCGTAATTCAAATATCTCATCTGTCAGCTTAAAAGTCATCAACAAAGATATCATAAGGGTGTCTTCAGCTCCTGGCAAGGAATTGAAGGAAGAACCCGGTATGATGTGTTCTTATGATAAAACAATGAATAATGACTGGACATCCAGACTCAGTGGTGATACAGCTATTCTTGAGACCTCGTCTTTGAAAGCTTGTGTAAGTACTAAAACCGGAGAAGTATCATTCTACGAACTTAACGGCAAACTTATACTCAGAGAACAAAACGGAGGAGGCAAAACTTTCAATAAAATCAAGGTTGATAACCATGAAGGATACACCATGCGTCAGGTATTTGAATCTGAACCTGATGAAGCATTATATGGCTTAGGACAGCATCAGTCTGACGAATTCAATTATAAAGGCAAAAACGAAACACTTTATCAATACAACACAAAGGTTTCCGTACCATTTTTGGTTTCAAGTAAAAATTATGGTATTCTCTGGGACAACTATTCTCTGACTCGCTTTGGTGATCCGCGTCCTTATGAAAACCTTGACCAGTTCAGACTATTTGACAAAACCGGCAAAGAGGGCGGCCTGACTGCAACGTATATGATTAACAAGGATCCAAAGAATGTATTTGTTGAAAGAAATGAAAATAAAGTTGATTACGAGAATCTTGAAACTGTAAAAAGTTTCCCTGAGAATTTCCCTTTTAATAACTCTGCTATTAGCTGGGAAGGTGAAATTATGCCGAAAGAAAGTGGCTTGTATCATTTCATCTTGTATTATGCCGGATACACAAAAGTTTATCTTGATGATAGTCTTGTAGTTGCTGAAAGATGGAGAACAGCATGGAATCCTAACAGCTTTAAGTTTACAGCAAATCTTGATAAAGATAAAAAACATAAAATCCGTATCGAGTGGAAACCTGACGGAGGCATATCATATATCAGCCTTAAAGCACTAAGTCCTGTACCTCAAAAAGAGCAGGAGAAAATATCTTTCTGGTCTGAAATGGGTAAACAGATTGATTACTACTTTATAAAAGGTGAAAATGCTGACAAAGTGATTAGTGGTTACCGTACTATTACGGGCAAAGCTCAGGTAATGCCTAAATGGTCTATGGGTTTCTGGCAAAGTCGCGAAAGATATAAGACGCAAAATGAACTACTCAGTGCCTTACGTGAATTCAGACAAAGACATATACCAATCGATAATATTGTGCTTGACTGGTCATATTGGGTTGAAGATCAATGGGGCTCACATGATTTCGATAAAAAAAGATTTTCCGATCCCGAAGCTATGATCAGAGAAATACATGATTCTTCTGCAAGAATAATGATATCTGTCTGGCCGAAATTTTATTATAACACAGAGCATTACAAGGAATTGGATGCTAAAGGATGGATGTACAGACAAGCTGTAAAAGACAGCATCAAAGACTGGATTGCAAATGGATATATCGGTTCATTTTACGATGCATATAGCGAAGGCGCCAGAAAACTTTACTGGAAACAAATGGATGAGCACCTCTATTCAAAAGGTATTGATGCATGGTGGATGGATGCTTCAGAACCTGATATATTATCGAATGCAAGCATGGATTACAGGAAAAAACTCATGAATCCGACTGCATTAGGTTCATCAACTGAATTCTTTAATGGTTATGGCCTTATGAATGCTAAGGGTATTTATGAGGGTCAGAGATCAAGCAACAACGATGCCAGGGTCTTTTTACTCACCAGATCAGGGTATGCGGGTTCTCAAAAATATGGTGCTGCTATCTGGAGCGGGGATATCGGAACCCGTTGGGAGGATATGAAAGCACAGATTAGTGCTGGACTGAATTATTCAGTTTCAGGTAATCCTTACTGGACAATGGATAATGGCGGTTTCTGTGTTGAAAAAAGATACGAAAGAGCAAGGGAGGGTTCAGCTGATCTTGATGAATGGCGTGAACTAAACGTGAGATGGCATCAGTTCGGAGCATTTGCTCCTTTGTTCAGGTCTCACGGGCAATATCCTTACAGGGAAATCTGGAATATTGCGCCCAATACACATCCTGCATACGGTTCAATGAAGTATTACAACGAATTAAGATATCGTCTGATGCCATATATATACACTTTAGCCGGCATGTGTCATTTAGACGATTATACCATAATGCGTCCGCTTGTCATGGATTTTTCAAATGATAAGGATGTTTACAATATCGGTGATCAGTACATGTTTGGCCCGGCAATGATGGTATGCCCTGTATATCAGTATAAATCAAGAGAAAAATCAGTTCATTTCCCTACAGGAAATATATGGTATGACCTTTATGACGGAACCTCTTACGAAGGAGGAGTAAACAAGACTGTTTCAGCTCCTTACGAAAAAATGCCTGTTTTTGTTTGTGCCGGAAGTATAATTCCAACCGGGAAGCTGATTCAAAGTACATCTGAAAATCAAAGGGATCTGACTATTCTGGTTTATGCCGGTAAAAATGGCGAATTCAACCTTTATGAAGACGAAAACCTGAATTACAATTATGAGAAAGGGAAATATAGCAGAATAAAGATCTCCTATGATGACAAATCGGGCAAAATCGAAATCGCTGATCGTGAAGGTTCCTACGAAGGTATGCCACTGGAAAGAAAAATCAGTTTCGTATATATAACCATGCAGAAACCATACAGCATTGACAACTACTTGATAAACACCACAGTAAATTATACAGGGAAAAAGATTTCTGTCAACCTTAAATAATAAATTTTATCCTTAAAATACTTTTACCAGCGATATTTTAACCTAAACGAGTGATTGTCTTAATAATGTGTCAGTCATACTGCAAAGGATCTAAAATATCAGAAAAACAAATAAAGATGAACTATGAAACGATTGTTAATTATTAACCTCTAATCAGTTTTTAACCATGAATGAAAATCAAGTGATTCAATGTGTTCTGAAGGTTTCAAAAAGCCTTTTGAGCAAGTTCGTAATCCTGACTGTGATGTTCTGCATGGCAGGACTAGTCACAGCACAGAATTCTGTCATGAGAGTTTCCGGTACGGTGGTATCGGAAAACGAAAATGAGCCTTTGGCAGGTGTAAGCATCAAAGTCAAGGGTATTTCAATGGGAACAGTAACAGACGAAAAGGGAGCTTATTCGATTCAGGCAAAATCAGGAGATATCCTGGTTTTCTCTTACATCGGTTTCCTCCAAAAAGAAGCTACCGTTACTTCCTCCAGAATGAATGTAACTCTTAGCGAAAATGTACAGGCTCTCGATGAACTAGTCGTTGTCGGTTACGGAGTACAAAAGAAAAAGTTAAGCACAGGAGCCACTTTACAGGTCAAAGGTGACGAACTGGCGAGAATGAACACCACAAGTCCTTTGCAGGCTTTACAGGGTAAGACTCCCGGTGTAAGTATCGCTTCAATGTCAGGTCAGCCGGGTTCAGGTATGAAAGTAGTTATCCGTGGTCTTGGTACAATCGGCAGTTCAGGTCCTCTGTACATCATCGACGGTATAGAAGGTGACATTTCAGTACTGAATGCTTCAGATATTCAATCTATAGATATTTTAAAAGATGCTGCTTCAGCTGCCATCTACGGAGCACAGGCCGCCAACGGAGTCATTCTGGTAACCACCAAACAAGGCTCCAAAGGCAGAGGTCAGGTATCTTTTGATGCATATTACGGATTGCAAAATGTTACTCGCACTACTCCAATGCTAAACGCTGAACAGTACAAAACAATAATGGACGAACAAGCTTTGAATTCAGGTTCTGTTCCATTTGACTGGTCAACTATGGGAGATTTGGCTGACACGGACTGGATTGGCCAGATGTTTAAGAAAAACGCCAAAACCGAAAATTATTCATTAAACATCAATGGTGGTTCAGATGCTTCTGTATATTCTATTTCATTGAATTATATGAATCAGGAAGGTATTGTAGGTGGAGCTGATGTTTCAAACTACGAACGTTACGGTTTTCGCATCAACACTGAGCAAAATCTTTACAATAATATGTTGAAGGTAGGGCAACATCTTAATTTCAATTATATTAAAAATAATGGTATAAGTGTAGGTAATCAATATAACAATACATTGAGGGGTGCATTTGGTACATCTCCGCTTGCACCGGTTTACAGCGATAACAACATTTACGATAGTCCTTTTAATGATACCAGCAATTCGGGATGGTATAAAGGTGAAGGTAATCCTTACGGAGCCATGATGACAAACACCAACAACAGAAATGATGCGCAAAGACTGGCTGCCGACATTTATGCCGAGCTCGAACCAATCAAAAATCTTAAACTCAGATCTGTTTTTGGTATTAATTATTATGCTTCTGAATATCGAAGTTATACTCCGCTATATCAGTTTTCAATATATTCATACAACAAGCAGCATACTACTACAAGCCAGAGTATGAGTAAAGGTCATACAATGACATGGACGAATACTGCAAGTTATGATTTCAAAATAGCAGAAGACCATGCCATTAATGCATTAGTCGGTATGGAAGCTGTTCGCTATCAGGGCACAAATCTTTCAGCTTCAAACTGGAACCTGCTTTCACAATTTGACGATTTTGCCCATGCTTATCTTGACAATACAACAGGACAGGCACATCTTGATGAAGATGGCAATGTCGTTGAAACCAGATCTGTAGGCGGTAGTCCTTCAACAATGTACCGTCGTCTTTCATACTTTGCAAGACTTGGTTACAATTTCAAGGAAAAATATTTATTCAACGCTACATTACGTGCAGACGGCTCATCAAAATTTGCAGCCGGCCACCGCTGGGGATATTTCCCGTCAGTATCAGCCGGATGGGTTTTGACAAATGAAGACTTCATGTCATCAGTAAGCGGACTGGATTTCCTGAAACTCCGTGCAAGCTGGGGTCAGGTCGGTAATCAGAGTATTGATGATTTCCAGTATGCTTCGCCTATCAATACTTCAACAGCATACAGCAGCGGTGATCCTGCGGCATATTATGTATTCGGTAACGGAGGAACAAATATTGCAGGAGCTTATCCAAGCCGTCTTTCAAATGCTAATGTAAAATGGGAAACCTCTGAACAAACAAATATTGGTTTCGATGCAAGAACTCTTAATGATCGTCTTTCAATCAATGCTGATTTCTATGTAAAATCAACAAAAGACTGGTTGGTTCAGGCTCCTATTCTTGCAACATCAGGTGCTGGCGCTCCATTTATTAACGGTGGAGATGTTAAAAATACAGGTATTGAACTTGCACTTGAATGGAGAGATAAAATCGGAGAACTTCAATACAACATTGGCGTTAACGGAGCTCTTAATAAAAACAAAGTTGGTAATATTCCTACGGAAGATGGTATCATTCACGGTTTGACCAATATGCTTTATGATAACTCAGAAGAATTTTATCGTGCTGAAAACGGTCATGCAATAGGTTACTGGTGGGGTTATGAAACCGCAGGTATATTCCAGAGTCAGGAAGATATTGATAACTGGAAAGCTGCAGGTAATGGAATACTCCAGGCCAACGTAAAACCAGGTGATGTCAAGTATGTTGACCAGGACAGAAACGGTAAACTGAACTCAGAAGACAAAACCGACCTTGGCAACGGACTTCCGGATTTCACATGCGGACTCAACCTTGGTATAAATTATAAAAACTTCGATATTTCAGTTTATGCAAACGGTGCAATGGGCAATCAATTAGTTCAGTCTCTGAGAAACCAACCAAACAAACAGGCAAACTATACAACAGCAGTTCTTAGTCGCTGGACAGGTGAAGGTACATCAGACAAGATGCCACGTGTAACTGAAACAAATATCAACTGGCAATTTTCAGATCTTTTCCTGCAAAAGGGTGACTTCCTGCGCATAAACAACATCACAGCAGGATATGACTTTTCAAAGTTGATCAATTACAAATATATCAGCCAGTGCAGGTTCTATGCATCAGTACAGAATGCATTCACATTTACCAAATATGATGGTATGGATCCGGAAATCGGATATGGTACATCCTCTTGGGTATCAGGAATAGATTTGGGTTATTATCCACGCCCGAGAACTGTTCTGATAGGTGTAAACATTAAGTTCTAACCTTTAAAAAACAAATGATCATGAATAAGTTCATAAATAAAATAATGGCAATCGGAGCAACCAGCCTTCTACTTTTCTCCTGCTCTGAAAGCTTTCTGGATGTTGAACCACAGACTTCAATTTTTGATGAAAACTTTTATAAGACTGAAGCTGATGCCGAAATGGCACTTATAGGATGTTATGACGGATATCAGAGGACTTCATCTAACGGTAACGTTGCGTTTTACGTTGCTTCTGAAGTAATGTCAGACGATTGCTTCTCTGGTTTAGGAAACACCGACCAGCGTAATTATTGTGTGATTGACCGTTTTGATATTTCTCAATCTCTGTCAGACAATAATATTTTTAACGGCACATGGGCTGACTATTATGCCGGTATCTTCCGTTGCAATACATTGCTTAAAAAACTTCCCGGTATTGCAGACTGGAAATCTGATGATGAAACAGTAATTGATGCTACAAAAAAGAGGATTGAAGGTGAAACCCGCTTTCTGCGTGCAATCATGTACTTTGATCTGGTTCGTCTGTTTGACAAAGTTCCCCTTCTTACAGAACCGACTACAGCAAATATACCACAGTCTGAAGCTGTCGAAACTTACAAACTGATTGTAGAAGATCTGAAGTTCGCGGCTGCCAATATTCCTGCAAATACTTATCCTAAAGCAAATGCTGCAGAAAATGACGGCAGAGTTACTTGTCATGCGGCTAAAGCTCTTCTTGCAAGAGTATATATGTTTTACAAAGGCTATTATGGTAAGGAAGACATTGGAGTTACTAAAGCTGAAGCCCTTGCAGGTCTTGAAGATATTATCACCAGCAATGAATTTGCGTTAGTACAGGATTACAAAACTTTATGGCCAGCTGCAAGTTATGTATCTGTAGCAGCAGAAAATAAACTTGATAAAACTGCTTATGCCGGTAAAGGTAATATTGAAACTGTTTTTGCACAGAAATTCAACAACACTCAAAACTATAGCGGTATGATGGATGGTAACCGCTGGTTGGTAATGATGGGTATGCGTAATACAAACTGGTCTCCTTATGGTAAAGGCTGGGGTTGCTGTACAGTTAATCCGAAATTCGTCACTTCATATGCTGCTGGAGATGCACGCAAAACTGCTTCAATAATTGATATTTCAGGTGAAGGTTTTGCTGATAAGTTTGACAAAAAAGATCAACGCGAATATACCGGTTTCACCGTAAAGAAGTATTCACCTACATCACTGCCTGACGGCACATCTGATACCGGTGGCAGTAATGACTTCCAGACATCACAGGATCAGGACTTTTTAGTTGTAAGATATGCTGATGTACTTTTGATGGCTGCTGAACTTGGCTCTCCTAATGCTCTTCAGTATTTCAATATGGTTCATACAAGAGCAGGATTAACAGCTTTAACGACTGCCCCTACACTTGATCAAATCATGGAAGAACGTCATTTTGAATTTGCTTTTGAAGGTCTCCGCTATTGGGATTTATTGCGTCAGGGACTTACAAAAGCATCAAATACAATTGCTGCAACTTCTCAGACTTTATTAAGCGGTGGTAATAGTGATGTGGTAACTATTTCTGCAACAAACGTAACCAAAACCAAGGGTTTCATGCAGATACCTAATACACAGATAACTCTGTCTAATGGCGTTTTAGTACAAAATGCAGGTTGGTAAAACTATTAAATTGAAAAAAATATGAACAAGATATTTAAATTCTTTTCCTTATTGTCGATAGTGACAATATTGTTTACATCCTGTTCTCCCGAAGAATATCTTATGGGTGCCAAGGATGTTACGCCTGAAGATTTGGTGGAAGGGATTGCGTACAAAATTGAACATGACGCTACTAATCCTAACATAATCATTCTGACCAGCTTAATGGGTAATGAATATACTCCTCTCTGGAACACACCACAGGGCAGAAGTCAGGAAAAAAC
>CAZCPI010000074.1:9613-11541 GCA_964500535.1 uncultured Bacteroidales bacterium | reverse complement strand
AGCAGGAAAAGTCAGGATTTAGCAAGATTAAAGTCTGAATGGGAAGCAGGAAGTGATCTTCAGAGACAACCTGTTGATGCAGAAAATATAGCTGAGGTTGTTTCTGTCATGACCGGTATTCCTTTGCAGCGAATTGCTCAGGAAGAGAGCGATAAGTTGCTCAAAATGAGGCTTGAGATCAAAAAGAAAATTATTGGACAAGATAATGCTGTTGACTCAATCGTTAAAGCTATTCAGCGCAACAGGGTCGGATTAAAAGATCCGGGCAAACCAATCGGATCATTTTTATTCGTAGGTCCTACAGGAGTCGGTAAAACACATTTGGCCAAGCTCTTATCAGAAGCGATGTTTGACAGTAAAGACGCTCTTCTCAGAATTGACATGAGTGAATTTATGGAAAAATTCACTGTTTCAAGATTAGTTGGCGCCCCTCCCGGATATGTTGGTTATGAAGAGGGCGGGCAATTAACGGAAAAAGTCAGAAGGAAACCGTATTCTGTAATTTTGCTTGACGAAATTGAAAAAGCTCATCCTGATGTATTTAATCTCCTCTTACAAGTAATGGATGAGGGTAGGTTGACTGATAGTCTCGGTCGTGTGGTAAATTTCAAAAATGCCATACTCATAATGACCTCAAATGTTGGAACCAGACAGTTGAAAGAATTTGGCAAAGGCGTTGGTTTTAACATAAGCGGAGACTCTATTAGCGGAGTGCAATCAAAAAATGTAATACAGAAAGCTCTTACAAAGATATTTGCACCTGAGTTTCTTAACAGAATTGATGATGTAATTTATTTTGATCAGTTAAATAAGGAATCACTTCTGAAAATTATAGATTTGGAGCTTGAATCATTATTGAAACGTGTTGAATCGCTTGGATTTATTCTTGATATAACTCCTGATGCAAAATCTTTTATTTCTGATAAAGGTTATGATATTCAATTTGGAGCCAGACCATTAAAAAGGGCAATACAAAAATACCTCGAAGACGAAATGGCAGAACTGATACTTTCCGGAACATTGAAAAATGGTGACAGGATTGAAATTAGTCTGGATAATGAAAAAGAAAGAATTGTCAAAAAAGTTAATGGCATAGCAGTTTAACAGATAAATTGTCACAATTACTGAAAAAATGTCAGAAAATTATCAATCTGGCATTTTTTTTGCGAATACAAAAATATAAAACAATATAATTAAAGATATATATGCAAAAAGGAAACATTGGGGTCACTACCGAAAACATTTTCCCCATAATCAAAAAATTCTTATATAGTGATCACGAAATCTTCCTTCGTGAAGTTGTTGCTAATGCTACTGACGCTATTCAGAAGTTAAAAACGCTGTCATCTGTCGGTGAGTATAAAGGTGAACTTGGAGATCCTGCAATAAGGATATCTCTGGACAAGAAAAAAGGTACTCTTACGATTTCTGATAACGGTATTGGTATGACGGCTGAAGAAATAGATAAGTACATTAATCAGATTGCCTTTTCAGGAGCAGAAGAATTTCTGGAAAAGTACAAAAATGACGCTAATGCCATTATTGGTCATTTCGGGCTGGGTTTCTACTCTTCCTTTATGGTTTCAAAACAGGTACAGATTGTAACAAAATCATGGAAAGAAGGCTCTGAAGCAGTAAAATGGACATGTGATGGCTCTCCTGAATATACTTTGGAACCTTCAAAAAAGGCTGAGAGAGGTACAGAAATCATTTTACATATTGATGATGAAAACAAAGATTTTCTTGAAGAAAGCAAGATTTCAGACCTTCTGAACAAGTACTGTAAGTTCATGCCTGTGCCAATTATATTTGGAAAGAAAAAGGATTGGAAAGATGGCAAACAGGTTGAATTAGAGGAAGATAATCAAATCAATGAAACCAAACCAGCATGGACTCTTAAACCTTCAGAGTTGAAAGATGAAGATTAT
>CAZCPI010000074.1:0-9513 GCA_964500535.1 uncultured Bacteroidales bacterium | reverse complement strand
GTAAAAAAGATTTCAAGCCATATTACAAAAAAAGTTGCTGACAGACTTTGGGAAATATTCAAAAACGATCGCAAACAATTTGAAGATAAATGGAATGATCTCAAGATATTTATAGAATACGGCATACTGACTGAAGAAAAATTCTGGGAAAAAGCTCAGAAATTCTGTTTATTAAAAAATGTTGATGGTCAATGTTTTACATGTGAGGAATATCAAACATTAATTAAAGACAACCAGACTGATAAAGATGGTCAACTGACATATATTTATACTTCAGATAAAGAAGCTCAACACTCATATATTGATGAAGCCAAATCCAAAGGTTATGATGTTTTACTGATGGACGGTCAGTTGGATGTACATTTTGTCGGTAAGCTTGAACAACTTTTCGAAAAAAGTCATTTTGTGAGAGTTGACAGCGATATTGCAGAAAATCTTGTAAAGAAAAAAGATAAAGAAACTCTTACTTTAAGTGAAGATCAACAGGAAAATCTGAAAAATTTGTTTACAGGTAAATTGCCCGTGATCGAAAAAACAGAATTTACAGTCCTGCTTGACAGACTTGGAGAAAATTCAAATCCTGTACAACTTACTCTTAATGAATTTATGAGGAGAATGCAGGAGATGGCAGCAATGAATCCGGGTATGAATTTTTATGGTGAAATGCCTTTAAATTATAACGTTGTGATAAATACGGATCATCCGATGATGAAGAACCTTCTTGAATCCAATAATGAAGAAGAAAAGGGAGAAAAAGTTAAACAACTTATTGACCTTGCATTACTTTCAAATGGTTTACTTAAAGGTGAGTCCCTGACTAATTTTGTAAAGAGAAGTTATGGCATGATTAACTAAAATATTGAAAATTTTAGTATTTATTTTATTAAATTTGGGAATCCTAAATCATTTTTTGAGCGGGATTCCCATTTTATTTGTTTTTACATTTTTTTTGTAAGTGAAGCGCATAATTACATTCTTATTTTTTATTTCTGTTTTATCAGGAATAATATCTGATGCACAAACCGTTGGTGTCGTCATGAGTGGCGGAGCTGCTAAAGGTGTTGCGCATATTGGTATGCTTCAGGCACTTGAAGAAAATGGTATACCGGTTGATTATGTTGCAGGCACATCCATGGGAGCTATTGTATCAGGACTATATGCGATAGGTCTTTCACCCATGGAAATGCTTGAATTGATTAAATCAAAAGATTTTAACAACTGGATGACTGGCACTGTGGATAATGAATTTATAAACTTCTTTGGTAAACCTGATCCGAAACCTGATATTATCAATACATCTATTTCATTGACTGATACTGTTTTTAAGACCGGGAAAATATTACCTACAAGTCTTTACGATCCGATTCAGATGAACTTTGCATTTCTTGAGTTATTTACTCAGTACACAGCTGCATGCAGAGGCGATTTTAATCAGCTGATGGTACCCTTTAGATGTGTTGCGGCAGATGTAAACAACCGTTCACCGTTTATAATGAAAAACGGGGATTTGGGAGATGCAATCAGAGCATCTATGAGTTTTCCTTTTGTTTTTAAAGCCATCAAAATTGACGGAAAATTACTATATGACGGAGGTATTTATAACAATTACCCTGTTGATGTTATGATTAAAGATTTTAATCCTGAAAGAATGATCGGGAGTGTGGTTACTAACAATAAAGAGGATTTGGATGATTATGACATGGCCGGCCAGCTTGTAAATATGATAATGCAACCCAGTAATTACAATATACCTGAAAATAAAGGTCTGCAAATGAATTTTGATTTATCAAAAGTGCCTTTGTTTGATTTTTATAAGGCTGATTCAATATTTAAAATTGGTTATGAAGGAACAATAGCCAGAATTGATGAAATAAAAAAATTAATTAGCCGTAGGGTTGATCCTATGACTGTAAAACTAAAAAGAGCAGTTTTCAGAAGTAAGATTCCTGCTTTGAGATTCAGAGAAATCATTGTCAACGGTACAACCGAAACTCAAAAAGAATATTTGATGAAAGTTCTGGGGCATGAAGGGAAAGATTTTTTTTCACTTCAGGAATTTAAAGAAGGTTATTTTAAATTATTATCTGATAAAAAGATTTCAGAAATCAGACCTCATGCTTTGTATAATCCGGCTGATAGTTCATATAAATTAATACTGGATGTTGAAATCAAAAATAATATAGATATTGCAATCGGAGCTAATATATCATCATCGACCTCAAACCAGATATATTTAGGCGTTGGTTATAAAATACTCAATCAATTCGCTCAAAACTATAATGCTGATGCGTATATGGGTAAAATACTCAATGCATTCAGCTTATCTTCCACCTTCAAGTTTACCGAGAAGCTGCCACAATACTTTAAACTGGAACTTACAAATCTTAATTACAATTACTTTCAGGATAACAGGTTGTTTTATCAGGAAGATCAACCAGCTTTTATTAAACAGCACGAGTTTTTCCTGAGATCAAAATATGGTTTGCCAGCATTTAAAAATGGTAAAATTGAATTTGGACTGGCAGGTGGCATCTTGTATGATAAATATATGCAAACTCAACTTGAATCCTTCTCTGATAAGAATTTTGATCGAAGTACATATTCAATCCTTAATGTTTCTTCGAGATATGAAGATAATACTTTGAATGATAAGCAATATCCAATTACAGGTAAAAGGAATTATCTGACTCTTCAATATCTCCTGGGTATTGAGAGTTATCAATATCCCGATTCTGCGGGATATTTATCCAAGGATGATAAAGGTCTCTCTTATTTTCAACTATCCGGAGGTCTGGAATATTACAGTCCTTTAAATGAAGACTGGATTCTTGGTACTAAGGCTGAATTTGTATTTAATAACAAAAGATTATTGGATAATTATTCGGCCAGTATAATTCAGGCACCTGCTTTTGCACCTACATTACACAGTAAATCCATATTTAACGAAGGATACAGATCCAATCAATATATGGCATTAGGACTTACACCTATCTGGAAAATTAATCCTTCAATGTTTTTACGTTCAGAAGCTTATGGTTTTTTCCCTTTAACGATGATTAAACCGGCAGCTGACAGGATGGCTATAAATAATCGTTCCTGGTCAAATATTAAGTATATTGCTGAGGTGGCTTTGGTATATCAATTACCATTCACTTCATTGAGCTTATTTATAAATAATTACAGTTATCCTAAAGGCAACTGGAATTTCGGAGTTAATATAGGTTATCTGTTATTTGGAAAACGATTTGTTGAATAATAATCATAAAATGCATTTTTTGGGTTGCACAGTAAATTTTTATGGGTTATATTTGCAACCGCAAAAGCAACAAGGCTACGTAGCTCAATTGAATAGAGCATCTGACTACGGATCAGAAGGTTACAGGTTTGAATCCTGTCGTGGTCACAAAAAAACCGGAATTTTATTTCCGGTTTTTTTATTTTTATGTTTTATTTGAACCTCCCCGCAGCAAGCAGCGGTGAATCTTCGATTCCGTATAGGACTATCAGTTTTGTGCTATCTTACCACATAGCAGCGAGGAATAAACACACCGGAATTCATACTAAAAAGGAACGCTGTTGTCTGAAGTAAAACTATAACCTGATCCTTCACTTTCAAAAGTTGATTCCTGATTAATTCTTGAACTTAAAATGGGGCCATCAGTATTTGGTATATAATCATCTTCTTCATCCGTAAACTTCGCAAACTGTTTTATAAATTTCAGTCTTACATCTCCTACGGCTCCGTTTCTGTGTTTAGCCACAATCAATTCAGCTATGCCTAATGTACTTTTACCTTGTGAATCTTCAAATATTTTATAGTATTCCGGACGATGTATAAAGCAAACCATATCTGCATCCTGCTCGATAGCTCCGGACTCACGAAGGTCTGAAAGTTGAGGTCTTTTAGAATCTGCCATATTCGCACCTGAGCGTGATTCAACAGCACGATTTAGCTGTGATAATGCAATAATCGGAATATTTAACTCTTTGGCCAATCCTTTAAGAGACCTGGAAATAATACTTACTTCCTGCTCCCTGTTTCCAAAACCAGAACCTCCTGCATTCATCAATTGCAGGTAGTCGATAATAATTAATTGTACATTTTCCTCTCTAACTAATCTTCTGGCTTTAGTTCTGAATTCAAATATCGATAAACTTGGAGTATCATCTATAAAAATCGGAGCATCATAAAGATCGTTAATCTTTTTATCCAATTGTTCCCACTCATATTTCGCTAGCCTTCCGTTTTTAATTTTCTCACCCTCTATCTCACAAACATTAACAATCAAACGGTTAACTAATTGAACATTAGACATTTCAAGAGAAAAAACGGCTACCGGCTTTTTAAAATTTACTGCTATATTCTTTGCCATAGATAAAACGAATGCTGTTTTACCCATGGCAGGTCTTGCTGCGATGATTACAAGGTCAGATCTTTGCCATCCGGATGTAATTTTATCCAGTTCGGTGAAACCGGTAGGAAGGCCGCTCAAACCATCCTCTCTTTTTGCTGCCAGATTGATTAAATCTAAAGCTTCTTTAATAACCGGATTAATCTGGATAACCTCTTTCTTCATATTTTTTTGAGATATCTCAAAAAGTCTTGATTCGGCTTCCTGCATTAAATCATCGACATCTACGGTATCATCAAATGCTTTTCCCTGAATTTGAGCAGTAAAATTAATAAGTTCTCTTGAAAGATATTTTTGTGCAATAATTCTTGCATGAAATTCAAGATGAGCGGAAGATGCCACCTTATTGGTAAGTTGAGCTATGTAGTACGCACCTCCAGCTTTTTCAAGGGTACCAAGCTTTTTAAGTTGTTCCTGTACAGTCAGCATATCTACAGGCTTTTGAGCTAATGAAAGCTCTTGTATAGCCGTATATATAAGTTGATGTGATTTTTCGTAAAAACTCTCAGGTTTTATAATATCACTTACTATAGAATAGGCATCCTTTTCAAGCATTAAGGCTCCTAATACTGCTTCTTCAAGTTCTTTAGCTTCCGGAGGCATACGTCCGATAACTGGCGCAACTTGTTGAGACTGATATGTTTTTTTTCGTTTTCCTGAATCCTGCATAATTTGTATTTGGTTTCCTCAAAGTTAAACAACAAATCAATATCCACTACAAAAAGGTTTCAACAATCAATTGTTGATAACTTGCCCTGTAAATCCTAAATTTGTATCTTTGCGTTGTTATTCTGGAATAAATACCGGCTATATAGAGGATATGATTTGTTTTCCAAATGCAAAAATCAACCTGGGTTTAAGAGTTACAGGAAAAAGGATTGATGGTTATCACGATATTGAAACCATTTTCTATCCGATACCTGTCAGAGATGCGCTTGAAATCGTCCCGTTAATGAATGATGATGATTACAGGCTCAATATTAGTGGAGAAATGCCTAAAACCGAAACTGAAAACAATCTTGTAACTAAGGCTTACAGACTATTAAAATCCGACTATACCCTTAAACCTGTTGATGTTCATTTATTTAAGGCTATTCCTTCGGGTGCAGGTCTGGGTGGAGGTTCGTCAGATGCTGCATTTATGATAAAGCTTCTGAATGATTATAATAAACTGGATATTTCAGAGGGAAAAATGGAACTTTTGTCATCAAAAATCGGATCAGATTGCCCTTTTTTTATAAAAAACAAACCGCAACTGGCAAAAGGTACGGGAAATATTTTTAGCAGTACAAGTGTTTCATTAAATGGTATTTACATGATTTTGGTTAAACCGGATATTCATGTTTCTACAGCCGAGGCATATTCTTTGGTCAAACCTTCTCTTCCTGAAAATTCACTTGAGTCTTTGATTAAAGAACCTGTTTGGAATTGGAAAAATCTGATTGTAAATGATTTTGAAAACGGAGTTTTTGAAAAACATCCTGAAATAGCTGAAATAAAAAAAATCATGTATTCTAAAGGAGCATTATTCTCGTTGATGACAGGCAGTGGTTCAGCTGTTTATGGTCTTTTTGAGAAAAAAATTGATTTGAAGGAATACTTTAAAGATTATTATTACTGGAGTGGTTATCTTTCATAAAATTAAATATTTATGGCAAAAATTAAAGGAGCTGTAGAAGTGGATATTGAGCGTTGTAAAGGTTGTGATCTGTGTGTAAAAGCATGTCCTTTTGATGTTCTGGCTATGTCTAAAGAAGTTAATAAAAGGGGTTATTCGTATTCCTATATGTTAAATCCTGATAATTGCACTGGATGTGCAAGTTGTGGTTTGGTTTGTCCTGACGGATGTATTCGTGTATATAAAGTAAAATTATAATTTTCACATATATGAATGAAATAATGTTATTGAAGGGTAATGAAGCTATCGCACATGCAGCAATAAGGTGTGGAGCAGATGGTTATTTTGGATATCCTATAACCCCTCAATCAGAAATAATGGAAACTCTTATGGCTATGAAGCCATGGGAAACTACCGGTATGGTAGTATTACAAGCTGAAAGTGAAGTTGCTTCAATCAATATGGTTTTTGGTGGTGCAGCTACAGGGAAAAAAGTATTAACTTCATCTTCAAGTCCCGGAGTAAGTTTGATGCAGGAAGGCATTTCATTTGCTGCCGGTGCTGATCTTCCGATGTTAATTGTTAATGTAATGAGAGGTGGTCCTGGTCTGGGTACAATCCAGCCAAGCCAATCTGATTATTTTCAGTCAGTTAAGGGCGGTGGTCATGGTGATTATAAGCTGATAACTCTCGCCCCGTCTTCTGTTCAGGAAATGGCAGATTTTGTTGATTTGGGATTTACTTTATCTTTCAGATATAGAATACCATGTATGATACTTACTGATGGTGTTATAGGGCAGATGATGGAGAAAGTTTCTTTACCTGAATTCAAAGCGAGAAGAACTGCTGAAGAAATAGATAACGAAAATCCATGGGCTGCCACAGGAAAAACTGAAAAAAGAGACAGAAATATCATAACTTCATTGGATCTTGATCCGTACAGGATGGAAAAGAAAAATGATGAGAGACAGGAAAGGTACAGATTAGTAGAAATTAAAGAAGTTAAATACGAAGAGTTTCACTGTGATGATGCTGATTATCTCATTGTTGCATTTGGTTCATCAGCAAGAATTTGTCAGGCAAGTGTAGAACAACTCAGGGGAGCCGGTATAAAAGTTGGTCTTTTAAGACCTATAACTTTGTGGCCTTTCCCATCAAAAGTATTGGCAAAGTATGCTGAAAAAGTTAAAATGATGCTTACAGTAGAGTTAAATGCCGGGCAAATGAATGAAGATGTAAGGCTTGCAGTCAATGGAAAAGTCCCTGTTTATCATTATGGTCGAATGGGTGGAGTTGTTCCAACTCCTGAAGAAGTATCTGAAGCTCTGAAAAAATATATTTAAACAATATAAAAAACTGATTATAATGTCAAATCCAATTATAGATCCCGCAAATCTTGTATACGAGAAATCAGGCTTATTGCTTGACAACACTATGCATTATTGTCCTGGGTGCAGTCATGGTACTGCTCATCGTATTGTTGCTGAAGTCATTGAAGAAATGGGAATGCAGGAAAACACAATTGGTGTAGCTCCTGTTGGTTGTGCTGTTTTTATTTATAACTATCTTGATCTCGATTTTGCTGAATCTCCTCATGGCAGAGCACCTGCGATTGCCACTGCTATTAAAAGGTTGAATCCTGAAAAACTTGTATTCACCTATCAGGGAGATGGTGATTTGGCAGCAATTGGAACTGCTGAAACGATTCATGCATGTAACAGAGGTGAAAATATTACTATCATTTTTATCAATAACGGAATATACGGAATGACCGGAGGTCAAATGGCACCTACCACCCTTGAAGGCATGTCAACTTCGACTTGCCCTTATGGAAGAAATGTTGCCCTTAATGGTTACCCGTTAAAAATCACTGAATTACTGGCTCAGCTTGAAGGAACATGTTATGTTACCCGTCAAAGTGTTCATACACCCTCATCAGTAAAGAAAACCAAAAGAGCTATCAGGAAGGGTTTTGATAATTCGATGGAAGGAAAAGGTACAAGTATTATTGAAATTGTATCCAGTTGTAATTCAGGTTGGAAAATGACTCCATATGAAGCTAATCAATGGATGGAAAAAAATATGTTTGAGTTTTATCCACTTGGTGATCTAAAAGATAAATGACAAATATGAAGGAAGAAATAATTATTGCCGGCTTTGGAGGACAGGGAGTGCTTTCAATGGGTAAAATATTGGCATACGCTGGTTTAATGGATAACAAGGAAGTTTCGTGGATGCCTGCATACGGTCCGGAACAAAGAGGAGGTACTGCAAATGTCACTGTGATTATAAGCGAACAAAGGATCAGTTCGCCTGTTCTGAATTGCTTTGATACTGCTATCATACTTAATCAGCAGTCTATGGATAAATTTGAAAGTAAAGTAAAACCGGGAGGAATAATCATTTATGATCCTCAGGGCATTTCAAAGAAACCTACCAGAAAAGACATATCAATATATACCGTAAATGCAATGGATTTAGCTTCTGAAATGAACAATTCCAAATCATTTAATATGATAATTCTGGGTGCTTTTCTTAAAGTCAAACAAATCGTAAGTATTGATGCTGTATTGACTGGTTTAAAAAAATCTCTTCCGGAAAGACATCATCATTTGCTGGCGATGAATGAAGCAGCTTTAAAAAAGGGTATGGAAAAAGTCAATAAGGAGCTTTAAATTGATTAAATTTATTAAGTTATGCACATTGATATAATCACAGTTTTACCTGAGCTGTTAACAGGTCCTTTTGATTGTTCGATAATCAAAAGAGCTTGTGATAAAGGTATAGCAGAAATCAATGTGCATAATTTACGTGAATATTCTACAGATCTCAGGCATCACAGAGTTGATGATTATGCTTTTGGTTTCTCAGCGGGCATGGTAATTCAGATTGAACCGGTTGACAGGATTATTACAAAATTAAAATCTGAGAGATCATATGATGAAGTCATATATACTTCACCAGACGGAGAATTATTTAATCAGAAGATGGCGAATAGTATGTCATTGATGAATAATATTATTATTCTTTGCGGACATTATAAAGGCATTGACTACAGGATTCGTGAGCACCTTATAACAAAAGAAATTTCTATCGGAGATTACGTCCTGACTGGAGGAGAGTTGGCAGCTGCAATTATTACAGATGCTGTAATTAGAGTGATGCCAGGTGCAATTTCAGACGAACAATCAGCTCTTTCTGATTCATTTCAGGACAATTTACTTGCGCCACCTGTATACACCAGGCCAGCAGAATATAAAGGGTGGAAAGTGCCCGAAATACTGTTATCGGGTCATCAAAGGAAAGTTGAAGAATGGGAGTATGAACAGGCTCTTGAAAGAACAAAAAATTTAAGACCTGATTTGTTATAGTAGAACTTTAAGTCGTACACTTACTATTTCCCATAGAATCGCAATCCAAAGCTCCAATCAATTCAGAAGCTGATTTAAAACCATTTCTAATACAATATTCTTCAATTCCTTT
>CAZCPI010000073.1:0-11669 GCA_964500535.1 uncultured Bacteroidales bacterium | reverse complement strand
TAAAGGTATTCTGACTCTGAAAACATCTGATGTCTTTTGCACCTCGATACCCTTATTAAACATAGACATATACTGACTTTCGATATTTTTCAAACCTACTTTGCTGGACTGGTCTTCAGTTATTTTCGGTTGAAGATTATTTTCAACTACCAGCCATTTATTTTCAATAAAAATTTTCACATGCAAAGGAGAACTACTGCTTACTATATTGTGTTTCAATGCATTTTCCACCAATAGCTGAATGCTGCAGGGTACAATATATGTTGAAAGATATTTATCATCTATTTGAGTACTAAGACTCATACCAGTATCAAATCTCTCTTTCATCAAATCGCAATACATCATGGTAAATTTCAGTTCCTCCTGGAGGGTCACCAACATATCTCTCTCCTTATCAAGCAGATATCTGTAAACACCGGCAAGCTTTTTAATAAAAGAACTTGCTTTTTCAGAATCAGTATGTACAAGATAATCAAGCACATTCAAACTATTAAATAGAAAGTGCGGATTCAACTGATTTTTAAGCTGCTCATATTGAAACCTTGCCTTGTTTTTCTTAAAAATCTCAGCATTAAGCTCATTTCGATGAGATTTTCTATAATATAGTAAAACATCAGAAAGCCCCATTACAATTACATTTATCATTGAAGTAACCATTATCAGGGCTTCAATCTGCCTGCTTGCTACAAGTTCACTCCATGTATATCTTTTTAACTCAGGTAAGCAAAACAAAAATGTTGAAACAGAAGTGACAATAATAAACGCAATTGCAAAAAGCAAAAGCCTTTTTACAGTCTCTTTGCCCCACCCGAAAAGCTTATTTATATACTTAATTGCATAATAATCAGCAATTACAATAATAAGTAAAATAGGATACTGTCTGAAGATTGAGTTTAAAAGACCACTTATGTCATATTGATAATCCTGCTTGAAATAGTTGAGTATTTCAACATAGAAAACCCTGAATATGAGTACGAGAATGGCGATTACAAGAAGATCACGCCATCTTTTACCTGCAGATTTTCCAAACAGACTCATTTTAAGTAAGTATTTATTGAGCCTTACGTGGCGCTCTGACAATTATATAAGTTATCCAACCCAGTAACTCTGTTACAAGAAACGTGGTGATAATCTGAGAAAGGTCAGTCGAGACCTTTAAGATAGATACTATCCAGTCAGCCCCCACTGTACCAAGGAAGAAACCTCCAAGACAACAAATCAGGGCCAGTGCTGCAGTTACATCTAAAGGATAATCATTAACCCTTGTAAGGATAATTATCATAGTTATTGTCAATATAGTCAGAATGATACCGGGATCAGAATTATGTGATAAAATGAGTGCGCCCACGATTGCATGAGCTATCGCGAATCCATGTATAACAACGTTGGCAATCCTGAATGGT
Source organism: uncultured Bacteroidales bacterium (assembly GCA_964500535.1). GTDB lineage: Bacteria > Bacteroidota > Bacteroidia > Bacteroidales > UBA1402 > UBA8389. The sequence continues at coordinate 10,266 of CAZCPI010000073.1, read as the reverse complement.
GTAGAAATTATTTTCATGGCAAAGGTTCAAGTATTTACAAAAATATGATAATTTTTATCATATCCTCTGCCCCGCCCTGATTATTTGTTTATTTATTTTTAATAAATGATTCCACTTTTCCGATAAAAGCCTTTCTGAAACCAGTATCAGCCAGCTTTTCGGAAATGGTTTCTTCATTAAAACGGCGGAAATACTTACCTGTTATTCCTTTAACCCTATCAGAAACTGCAAGTCTGACAACCGGAGCAGCACCAGCCTCAGCCGAAATCATAAAAAATACAAGCCTGCTGTTTATCAACCATTTTATAAATTTTCTGTTTGAGAAGATGCAGGTTTTAACGACTCCCGGATGAACAGCATTTACAGTAATGCCTTTATCCTTAAGTCTTTCCGCTAATTCAAGAGTACCAAGTATTATCGCATATTTTGAAATAGCATATGCCTTGAAACCTGTATGATCATTTATTTTATCAAACGAGAAAGTTCCATACGGATAAATGACAGACGAAACATTAACAATCCTGTTATTCTCACCCAGAGGAAACATCGGAATAAGCAGATTGGCAAGCAGATACGGTCCAAAGAAATTTATTCCGACAGTACTCTCAAGTCCCTGAGCAGTGAATGTTTTATGAAAAGTAAGAATTCCGGCATTGTTTACCAGGACATTCAGTTTTGAATATTTTGCACGGAATATTTCAACAAAAGTTCTTATTGAGTTGAAATCAGCCAGATCAAGTTCTAATATATCAACATTATCACTGCCTGAAAGAGAACGAATTTCATCTCTTACAGGCAATGATTTTTGTAAATTTCTGCAAGCCATTACAACCGTAAAACCTTTTCTGGCGAGTTCAATAGTTATTTCTCTCCCCAGACCCCTGTTGGCTCCGGTTACAATGGCTACAGATTTGTTCATTTTACTATCAATTTAAAGTTTTGCCGCTTGCCGGTCATTTCTGCAGTCAACATATACATTCCCGGTCTGAGCTGATCCCCAACCTGTAATGAAGAGCTGCCCGAAACCTTTTCAGTGAAAACAAGCTGCCCACTAAGATTTCTTATTTCAATTGTCACAGGAGAGTATGTATCGTGACTAAAATAAACATTCAAAGGCATCCCAGAACAAACAGGGTTTGGATATATCTGAATATCGGGAGTGTTAACATCAGATTTAACATCATCAAGAGATACGACAACCGGTGTCAAAGCCAGTGTCCAGTCATACCATTTCTTGTAAATATCATTGGTACTCTTCAGATTCTTAACAATTTTAAGTCTGTAGTCGTAATGAGTTTTTCTGGTAGTATCACCTTCGTAGATATAGTCCGTATTTGAAACCACAGCAAAAAGAACATTATTTGCAGGCTTTTTGTCGAGTTTAAGACTCAGCTCACCACCATTCACTACCTGACTGTAAACAATTTCACCCGCTTTTGTCCTGTAACAAAGCTGACAAGTCATATTACGTCCTATCGGCAGGAACTCTACGGTTACTTCATCACCTGATGCCACCAAAGGTATCTGGTTAGCTCCTGACCAACCTGGCAAAGTCCTTGCTTCAGGAGTAAGCACTCCCGAAACATCAATTGTGGTCTTCACATAAGGAGTTGCTGTCCAGGTAGGGCAATTAATCCAGTACGGCGTCCACTCAGGTTTAATAGCGACACTCATATTACTATTAATCAACTGCTTCATATTGTTTGTCCATTTACCCATATCAAGCACAGCCTGCTTAGCTCTGTATTCGGATATCAGACGTCTTGTCTGGGTTTCACCCAATTTGGCAGCCATACCCTCGAGTACTCTTGATGGACAATTTCTCCAGATCCACGCGATACTTCCCGAACCAAGTGCCATACCCAGGAAAGTCGGGAAAATATTACTGTACTGTACACCACCGAGTAAGTTCCTCCAGGTACAAATCTGCGCACCACTGGCATTATTCATATTTACGCCTTCAGCGGCAGGACCTCCAAAGCTACCATCCTGCAACCATCCGGTATAACATTCGATAGGCATAAAAGGGGCTATTAATGAAGCTGCATTCAGAAAGCCCATGCCTGAATAGTTATTGGTACGCCTTACTTCAGCCTCCTGTTGCAGCCAGGTATTACCACCTTCATGAAACCATGCTGCATTTTTACAACCAGGCAGGTCTGCAAGCACAGAGTGAATACCCTCATGAACAACAGCTCCCGCCTGACCAATCTTGTCATTATAAGTACATTTCGGACTGAAACAATATACAGGATAATAAGAAATCAGAACCATAGGCCACGACTGACCATTGTAATTAGTAGCACTCTGCCATCCGCCAAGATCAGTATTCGAAGCATTATCCGTACTTAAGCCTGATCCATAAAGAAATACAGTACTTCTATAACCATTCTTAGCTCTTTTATCCGGTGGCCAACCCAGTGTATCCCGGAAATAAGCGAAGTCTTTATTCAAACGAGCCAGCATCGGGATTACCGAAGTACTGTCAATCAGTGAGTTTTTCTTTGGGCCCCATTTAAAAGTCCACCAACCTGAAGAAATAGTACCTGCAACAGAGATATCGTTAAGATCTTTTGTTGGTTCGCTCAAGGCAGGAAACTCATCACGAAAATTATAGTTGAGAGTAGGATTATAAGCGGGCCAGCTATAGGAAGCATTTGCTGAAAGGGCTGTATCTCTAACTGTGATATGAAAATAACATGAAGAAAGCACGCCGCTTTCATTGATATATGAAGATTTGTAAGAGCCGCTTTGAGCTGCATTCAGATTACTCAAAGTCACAGAAGGAGTATTAGCGGTGAAACCACCCGGTCCTGCCCATGCATGGCTTCCACCTGTAAGTTTTTGGAAACTCAATTTTACCGTCGAGCCGGCTTCAACATTTGCAACATTGGTTTGAACAGAATCCCTGCCATTAATCGAAATATATTGAACAAGCGTTGTCGGTTGGGCAGGAGCACTTTCAACACCTGTAACCTTCCACTCTATGATACCAGTAGAAGCACCACTTTTCATTGTCAAACGAAGTTTGTTTGACATCACACCAAGATCAAGCTTATTATATTTATTAAGTTCAAGCCCGATACTTCCGGCTTTTATCCAGGAAACACCATTCCAGTATTCCAAATAAGCATCAGTGGGTTTTGAAATACCTGTAGCGGGTACAACAGTATTGTCAATCCACCAGTAAACCTCAGTGGAAAGCAATTTGTATGCTTGTTTCCATTCATACTGTACCCAGTTATATTTGCCGTAGTCGCCTTCGCCATTCCAGTTACCATAAGCACCGGCAGCAGGTTTATTTGAAGAAGATGTGGATGAAACCCCGTCATTCAAAGCTGACAGCTTTTCCCATCCGGATACAAACGAAGTAGTAGCAGTTGCCTTCGTTGCAATGTTTGAAGTATCACCGACTGCAGCAGCAACTTTTTTTGCAGAAGCTTCTGCAAAAACACTTGTCGGGAAGATTAAAACTGTCGAAATAATCAAAAACAATCTGAAGAATAGTAAAAGTCGTTTCATACATATTTTTTTTTGCAGTATGGAACCTTAAATGAGTATCTGATTATTATTAAACTCATGCCGGTTTCATGATGATTAAGATTACAAATGAGTTGCAATTTTAATCAGAATTCATTTAAACCGGGTTATAATGTAATTTCAATCAATGAAACAATAGTCCAAAAATATGAAAGAATAGCACAAAAACACATCTGAAATAATTTCAGAAACCTCTCCCGGGCAGCTATTAAAAGCTGTCAATCCAATCTATAAACTTTTTATCCTTGACAATCAGCAACTTCCAGATACATAAAATAAAGCCATATCCGTAACCAGTCAATTGTACAAAACAAGCCACAACTGACAGAAAGCCGACCTTAAGACTCTTATTTCTGATAGTAGAATCCACAAATAAAAGCAAAGCAAAAAGCGGAATCGGCAGAATAAAAATCCACGACCAGAGCAAAGCCAGTAAAATCAGAAGCAGACAGCCCGTCAAAAACACAGCTGGTAAGGCATGCACAGGTTTCAGCGATTCAGGATACCTTTTGAAAAGATTTATCCTTCCGATGCCAAAACCTTTAACCTGTCTGAAAAACTTTTTAAAATCTGCCCTTCTTTTGTGGTAAACATAGGCATCCTTAATCAGGGTTGATTTGAAACCTGCCTTGAAAATCCTGATAGTAAAATCAATATCTTCAGCAAATCTCAGCCTTGGGAAACCTTTTGTTACATAAAAAACCTCCTTTGAAAAGCCCATATTGAAACTCCTGGGGTGAAACTTATCAAGCTTTTCACCACCGCCCCTTATGCCGCCGGTTGTAAAAAAAGACGTCATGGCATAATTTATAGCCTTCTGCATATCCGTAAAATCGGAAGTAACATTGTCAGGGCCACCAAAAACATCAACATAATCACTCTGAAGCCTGTCCAGTACGGTTTTAACATAATGCGGAGGTATGATGCAATCTGAATCAAGTATTATACAATAATTTCCGTTGGCTTTCTCACACCCGAAATTCCTGCAAAGTCCGGGACCGCACTTCACGTTAAGGTAATAAGTGATATTAAGTACAGATGAGTATTTTTCGACTATTTTATCACATTTGACTGAAGAGCCGTCTTCAACAACAATAACTTCAAAATCTTTACAAGTCTGTTTACTCAAACTATCAAGAAACTCATCAATCTCATTTGGTCTGTTATAAACCGGAACTATCAAAGAAAGCCTGATTTCAACTTTATCTTTGCTGTCATTTATATCATGCATTTCGTGGCATTATTGATTCAACTGCGAAATTACAATTTTTAAATGACTGTAAAAATATTAAATCAACAGACAGACCCATAGACAAAACTATCTTTTGGGCGGTCCGGATAACTATTTGTGTAAAAAAGATAGTTAAACGTTAGAGAACCTTAGACAAAAATATCATCTGCCAGGCCGGTATAACTCTATAACTCCTGGATCCGTTTTCTGCCTTCGGCAACAACTTTTGTCCCTATTTTGGATTCTATCTGATAAAGTTTAAGTATTTGTTGTGGAGTCAGCACCGTTTTGAGCTCCAAATAATATCTTTCGCGCACATTTAGTCTTCTCTTCGCGACCATAAACTGGTTCTCAATGATTCTGGAAGCTTCATCTGCCGACAAACTATCAGCATCGACTTTCATCATCCTTACCGGTAATTTGCTGTCAATCCTTATAAGATCTCTTTGGTATTTGTAATAAACAGGACGGAATTTTTCCATAGTCTGTTCATTGAGCTTCATACTTCTTTTTATTTCCTGAAATTTAGCCTTGATTATCTTCTCTTTAAATTCAGGAAGTTTGTCTCTGTTTTGCGTCTGCACGCCTGTTCCTAAACGGGGTTTCTCACCTGATTTTGTATTGTATTTATAATTTCTTTCTCCGTTTTGCGCTTGCACGCCCATCCCTGCAATTAATACTATCGCAATAAGGATAACTGTAAATTTTGTCTTCATCTTTTATATTTTTTATACCAAAGTCATAAATAATGGCGGTTGCCAAACCTGCAATACACTTTGTTAATGCATTTTCATTTCAACCATAATTAATATCAGTCAAAAAACGGATCACTTTCTAAAGCAACACTAAGTTCCATTACTTCGTCATCAGAAAAATCCGATATTACTTCTGTTACTCCATAGTTTGATGCATCATCATTAAGTGAAACCTTATCATGGAATACAGAAAATAATGCCAGCATAATTACAGCTGCAGCTGAAACCGTGAAAATCAGTTTTCTGAACACAATTTTCCTGTTATTTCTCTGCGAAAGAGAAAATCTGCCTTTATCTGATTTGGTTTCAGCTTTGGCTTTTTCAAGAGTCTTCAAGGATAGATCATCAAAAAAACCATCAGGCACTTTATACGACATTCTTTTACCAACCTTTTCAAAAATATCTTCCATATCGTTATAATTATCAGGCATCTTCAAGCAAATATTTTTTAATCTTATCACATGCATAGTGATAATTGGTCTTAAGTGTGTTAACCGAAGTATCAACTATCCTGCTCATATCTTCATAACTGATCTCATCATAATATCTCATATTAAAAACAAGTCTTTGCTTATCAGGTAAACGACTTACAGCTTTTTCAAACTTTTTTAATATGACATCGCTGTTTTCACTGTCTGTCTCAGCATAAACATCTCCGGTAAACTCATTTTCTTCGTATTCATTGCTTTCAACTGACCTTATTTTACTTTTCTTATTCAGATGTCTCAGACATTCATTGTTGGCTATCCTGTAAATCCAAGTAAACAAACTACTGTCACCCTTGAAAGTATCAAAATACTTATAAACATTAATAAAGGTTTCCTGCAAAATATCCTGAGCATCCTCATGAATCGCCACCATTCTCCGTATATGCCAGTAAACCTGCTGTTTATACGCATCCATCAATCTGAGAAACCCCTTATCTTTCGTCTTAGGGTCACTCATCAGCGCAAGTATGGTTTGTTCATCAGCTAATTTCATCAGGAGCCAACTATTTGCAGGTGTTTACTGTTATTCTTTTGATAAAGCTAAAACATCAAAGTTAAATCCTTTGCACAAAAAAATATTTTTTTGAACGATTTAACTTTCTGATATATGATATTTCAAAGTATTATAAGTTGAAGCTCATTTCTGTAAAGAGTGAGCCATGTGCCGGCGATTAATTATAATAAAATACTAATAACCAAAATCATATCATTATGAAGAAAAATGTTTTTTTATTACTTATCATTTGTCTCGTTGGTTTCACTTTTGGCTCCTGCCAGAAAAACGAAAACAGTATCATTGAAGATGAAGTTGTATTAACTAATTCTGACACACAGGTTGATGAAGCAATTACAGAAATCGACCAGATTGTAAGCGAAGCACTAATGGAAGATGGGACTACAGACAGCGTTTCAATAGTAGGTAGTTGTCCTGTGATTACCAAAGATCTGAAATCCAATCCTCAGGTCATGACTATTGACTTCGGATCTTCATGCACAGGCAAAGATGGTAAAATCAGGTCAGGAAAGATTATCGTTACATCGACATCTTTTAAAGCCAACCCATCTGTAAGAACAAAGACATTTGACAATTACACTGTAAACGACAGATCAGTCGAAGGTTCAATCAGTCTTAGTGTTCTCAAAGATACAGCTGCACACAAACGTACATTCACCACTCAGGAAGATCTGACTGTCACTTTACCTGAAGAAGCCGGTTCATTACACAGGATTTCTGATTTGACAAAAGTTGAGCAATACAACGTTAAGAGTGATCCAACTGACGATATTATATTGCATTGGGGATTAGTTGAAGTAACTCGTTCAAATGGCACAGGCTATACCAAGACAATTTCTGCTGAAAATCCTGTAATGATCAAAAAGTCCTGCAACGAAAAAGTAAGCGGTATCGTAAACTTTGTAAACAAAAACAACAAATCCTGGACTGTAGATTACGGAAACGGAGATTGTGACGGAGTAGCCAACATGACCAAAAACGGTCAGACTAAAGAGATTCCGGCGAAGTAAAATACTTTAAACTGTTGATGATTAAAGATTTTTGTTTTATTGAATCTCCCAAAGCAAACAGCGAGGAATGCGCGCGCCGGAATTCAATAAACCGGGTAAGCATTAAAAAAAGGACTGTCTCACATGAGATGGTCCTTTTTTTAATTTTCGAATACCCTTCTTTTAAATCATATCATTCACTATCTGTTAACCTAAATCCTTCTTTACCTGAGACTGGCAGCATTTTCTGATTTTCTATCAGACCATCATTAACAATGCTGCCAGCTAATTTGATTTTATTTCTTCAACAACTTCTTCACTGTATGACCTTCATCGGTTTCAACTTTGATGAAATAGAATCCCTCAGCAAGTGATTCCAGTCTGATGTTTTCTTTTTCTGCAATCTGCCTGGTAAGTACCAGTTTGCCGCTGTTATCAAATACTGAAACCTCCGCAACGCCACTAAATCCTTCAATACTGAAGTATTCGCTGGCTGGATTAGGATAAAGATTAAGATCAATAATCCTGTTTCCTGCTATGCCGGTGGCTTTCTTCACGTTTATATAAACCGTATCATATGCCACAAGATAATTGCTGAAATCATCTGGAGTAAAGGACAAACTGATAGGTTGCTTATCACCAACACTCATCACCTTACCCCAATTAGGTGTATATACAAACATTCCGGGTACATCGGCCGAAGCGTTCAGCTGATTATTATCAAGCTTGGTACCATATATAATATCTGCAGGGGTTGCCCAGGTTATTACCGGTTTAGCCTTAAGAATATTTAAGTAACTAATGGCGTTTGCAGGATTAACATTTGCTGTGTCCTGTGGCTCAAACTTCACTGATAGTTCAGTAAAATAGCCCGCATTGAGCTTGGTCCCTGAAGATGGTGAATATGTGTATGTACCCTGAAAGCTTGTTTTGGCGTTCAACTGCTTTTCACCCAGAAGTGTACCATAAACTATATCAGAAGGATTTGCCCAGTCAATAACCGGATTGGCTTTCAAAACATTGATGTTTACAACAATGCTGGTTGTGTTGTAATTACCATCATCAGGAGTAAAACTTAGCATCAGTTTTTGATCCTTTCCGGCATTAAGTAACGTTCCAATTGCCGGATTATATGCAAACGTCCCGGGAACATCTGCTGTGGCATTAAGCTGGGTCTTGCTCAATTTCGTTCCATAGTAAATGTCTGAAGGTTTCGACCATGAAACGATTGGAGTCGATTTTTTTACATTTATATATACAGTATCAATCAATGATAAGTAGTTGGCAGCATCTGTTGGCACAAATGTAACTGTCAGGATCTGACCATCACCGGCACTAAGCTTGCTCCCCGCGGCAGGATTGTAAGTGAATACTCCGGCTACACTTGCAGTGGCATTCAACTGCTTTGAATCAAGCAATGTACCGAAAGGTATATCACCAGGGTTTGTCCAGGTTATTACAGGAGCACCTTTCTTCACGTTTATTAATGCAGTATCCTTCACTGTATTATAATTTGCACCATCAGAAGGATTAAACGTTAACATCAACTTTTGATTGTTGCCTGCATTTAACTTAGTACCTGTGGCAGGACTATAAACAAACGCACCTGGTGCATTGGCAGTAGCATTAAGCTGAGTTGCACTTAGCAAGGTTCCATAAACTATATCAGATGGATCAGGCCATACGATTACAGGATTGGATTTCTTTATACTCACTGAAACCGAATCAGATAGTGACATATAATTTTTGGAATCAGCTGGAGTAAAATAAGCTCTAACAATCCTATTGTCTCCGGCACCAATAATTGTCCCTCCTACTGGATTATAAGTCATTTGTCCGACTATATCTGTTGTGGCTTTAAGTGCATCATCACCTACTTTTACTCCATAAGTCAAATTACCGATTATTGTCCAGTTTATCTTTGGAGTGGCTTTCCTGACATTTATATATACTGTATCATACATCACAGAATACTTATCGGCTTCTGTTGGTGTAAACAGGACTGTTAGCTTCTGTCTTTCACCGGCATCCAGCTTAGTACCTAATGCAGGATTATAAGTAAATGTACCTTGTATCTGCGATGTGGCATTCAGCTGTTTTTCACTTAATAAAGTACCATAAACAATGTCGTCAGGATTACTCCATGTAATCATAGAGGCTGTCCTTTCTACTGTAATATACGCTGAATCTTTAACCGTATAAAAGTTTAGTGTATCTAATGGTGTGAACATTACTGTCAAAAGTTGATTTGAGCCTGGTGCAAGCCTTGTTCCTTTTGGTGGATTATATTCAAATTTCCCGTCAACATAAGACCTGGCGTTCAACTGGGTTTCGCTTAGTGGTGTACCATATTTTATAGCTTCAGGATTATTCCAAATAACTTTTGGTAAAAACTTATTTACGTTTATATAAATAGTTTCATTTGCCGGTATATAGTTATTCAGATTGTCCGGAGTAAACTCAACTATTAGTTTCTGGTGCTTACCGGCATTAAGATATGTCCCCGAGGCCGGAGTATATTTGAATGTACCTTCATTGTTTGATGTGGCATTATACTGAATTGGTCCCAAAGGAGTACCATATACTATATCTGAAGGATTATTCCATGTCAGCACAGTATTGGCTTTCTTCACATTTATTTTGACTGTGTCCTTAATGACATTGTAGTTTGAGCCGTCTGTCGGAGTGAATGTAGTTATCAGGTTTTGACTATTGCCGGCATTCATCTTCACTCCGATTGCAGGATCAT
>CAZCPI010000072.1:0-11743 GCA_964500535.1 uncultured Bacteroidales bacterium | reverse complement strand
TTCTTAATGCCTGTTGAAGATGTATTCTCAATTACAGGTCGTGGTACAGTTGCCACAGGTCGTATTGAAACAGGTATCATTAAAACAGGTGAAGAAGTTCAGATCATTGGTTTGGGTGCTGCTGGTAAAAAATCAGTTGTTACAGGAGTTGAAATGTTCCGTAAGATTCTTGACGAAGGTCAGGCTGGTGACAATGTTGGTTTATTATTACGTGGTGTTGACAAAGATGAGATCAAGCGTGGTATGGTAATCACCCACCCGGGAAAGGTTACACCTCATACAACTTTCAAAGCATCTGTTTATATTCTTAAGAAAGAAGAAGGTGGACGTCATACTCCATTCCACAACAAATATCGCCCTCAGTTCTATATCCGTACACTTGATGTTACAGGTGAGATTTCTTTACCTGAAGGAGTAGAAATGGTTATGCCTGGTGATAATGTTGAGATTAAGGTAGAACTTATCTATCCGGTAGCATGTTCAGTTGGTTTGCGTTTTGCAATCCGTGAAGGTGGTCGTACTGTTGGATCAGGTCAGATAACTGAAATTCTTGATTAATACAAGATAGTGTAATTAAAAAGCTTCCACTATTTAAAGCGGAAGCTTTTTTTAACACACGGGTCTAGCTCAGTTGGTAGAGCATCGGTCTCCAAAACCGAGTGTCGGGAGTTCGAGTCTCTCGACCCGTGCAATAAAACCCAGGATAAGATGAAGAAATTTTTTCAAAAAATAAGCTCTTATGTAAAAGAGTCTTATACTGAACTCGTTCATAAGGTAAGTTGGCCTTCGTTGTCCGAGTTGACAAACAGTGCGATTGTTGTGTTAGTAGCTTCCCTAGTAATCGCAGTGATTGTGTTTCTCATCGATATTGGTTTTGAAAATATCATGACCTTTATTTACGAGAAAGTTTTCTAATCTTAGGTAAAAGAAGATGCCAGATCATGAAAAAAAATGGTACGTTTTACGTACCGTGAGTGGAAAAGAAAACAAAGTGCGTGAGTATCTTGAATCAGAAATCAAGAACACGTCGCTTGGTGAGTATGTAACTCAGGTTCTTATTCCTACTGAAAAGGTTTATCAGGTACGTAACGGCAAACGTGTGCTTAAAGAGCGTTCATATTTGCCCGGATATGTATTGATTGAAGCCTCTCTGGTAGGTGAGGTTGTTCATGTTCTAAGGAACATCCCCAATGTAATTGGTTTTCTGGGAGGCAAGGATAATCCCCAAAGTCTCAGGGAATCAGAAGTTAATCGAATACTTGGTAAAGTTGATGAGCTCCAGGAAACCGGAGAAGAATTTAACATACCATTTTATGTCGGTGAATCCGTAAAGGTCAATCATGGTCCTTTTAGTGGTTTCAGTGCTGTCATTGAGGAAGTGAACAACGAAAAGAAGAAACTAAAAGTAATGGTCAAGATTTTCGGACGTAAAACTCCGCTAGAACTGGGCTTTATGCAGGTTGAAAAGGAATAACAGAGGTTACGAACTGTCATATACCTTTTCCCTTTTTTAAATTTTTTTAATTATAAAAAAATGGCTAAAGAAATTGCTGGACAAATCAAATTACAGATTAAAGGTGGAGCTGCAAATCCTTCACCTCCTGTAGGACCCGCTCTTGGTTCCAAGGGTGTAAACATTATGGAGTTTTGCAAGCAATTCAACGCCAGAACTCAAGAAAAGGCAGGTAAGATTTTACCTGTCGTTATCACTTATTATACAGATAAATCTTTTGATTTTGTTGTAAAGACTCCTCCTGCAGCTATTCAGTTAATGGAAGCAGCAAAAGTTAAAAGCGGCTCTGCTGAACCTAACCGTAAGAAGGTAGCTTCTGTCACATGGGAACAGGTAAAAGCAATCGCTAACGACAAAATGGAAGATTTAAACTGTTTCACTGTTGAATCTGCAATGAGATTAGTTGCAGGTACGGCGCGTAGTATGGGTATAACAGTAACAGGAGAATTTCCTAACAACCTTTAAACTTCAATTGTAATGAGTAAACTGACAAAAAATCAAAAGTTGGCTTTAGAAAAGATTGAAGCGAATAAGGCTTATACATTGAAAGAAGCTTGTGCATTAGTGAAAGAAATCACTACTACAAAGTTTGATTCTTCAGTGGATATAGATGTTCGCCTGGGAGTTGACCCCAGAAAAGCCAATCAGATGGTACGTGGAGTAGTTTCACTGCCAAACGGAACAGGTAAAGAAGTGAGAGTGCTGGCCTTGTGTACTCCTGATAAAGAAGCTGAGGCTAAAGAAGCCGGAGCTGACTATGTAGGTCTTGACGAATATATTGAAAAGATCAAAGGTGGATGGACTGATATTGATGTTATCATCACTATGCCAGCCATTATGGGAAAAATCGGTGCTTTAGGACGTGTATTAGGCCCAAGAGGCTTGATGCCAAATCCTAAAAGTGGTACTGTGACTATGGAAATCGGTAAAGCTGTTAAGGAAGTCAAACAAGGAAAAATTGATTTCAAGGTAGATAAGAACGGTATAGTTCATGCATCTGTCGGCAAGGTTTCATTTAGTCCTGATCAGATTTTAGGTAACGCCAAAGAGTTTGTTTCAACTCTTATTAAGTTTATCTTTCAAGCACTATGAGTCCGGGCATCAAAGTAGATACCAAGACTGTAGATGAAATTTAATCCAGACTGAATTATGAAGAAGGAAGATAAAAGCAATGTAATTGAACAGATTGCGAGTACAGTAGGAGAATTTAATTGCTTCTATGTAACAGATATAACTGCCTTGAATGCCGGACAGACAAGTAACCTTAGAAGGAAATGCTTTGCTGAAGGTATAAAGCTGGTTGTAGTTAAAAACACTCTGTTGAAGAAAGCTCTTGACAGTCTTGATCAAGATTTTGAACCATTATATCCTGTCTTGAAGGGTAACAGCGCAATGATGTTTTCAAATACATCAAATGCTCCTGCTAAACTTATCAAGGCATTTGCAAAAGATAATAAGGTACCCGTGCTTAAGGCTGCATATGTAGAAGAAAGTTTCTATATCGGCCCTGACCAATTGGAAGCATTGATTCACATCAAGAGCAAGAACGAGCTTATCGCAGATGTTATTGCCTTGTTGCAATCACCGGCCAAAAATGTGGTTTCTGCACTCCAGAGTGGAGGCAATATTCTTCATGGTGTTTTGAAAACACTTGGAGAAAAAGAAAATTAATAAATAAAACAGTAAACAAACAATTTAATTTATAAAACAATGGCAGATTTGAAAGCTTTTGCTGAACAATTAGTAAATTTGACCGTTAAAGAAGTTAACGAACTTGCTACTATTCTTAAAGAAGAATACGGTATTGAACCTGCAGCTGCTGCTGTAGCTGTTGCAGCAGGTCCTGCTGGTGATGCAGCTCCTGCTGCACAGGAAAAAACTTCTTTTGATGTAGTGCTTAAATCAGCTGGTGCCGCTAAGCTTGGTGTAGTTAAAGCAGTTAAGGAATCATGTGGTCTTGGTTTGAAAGAAGCTAAAGACATCGTCGATGCAGCTCCTTCAGTAGTTAAAGAAGGTGTTGGCAAGGAAGAAGCTGAAAGCCTTAAGAAAGCTTTGGAAGAAGCAGGCGCGGAAGTTGAACTTAAATAGTACTAACGCCTGATAATCAGGTGCTTTGGTTTAGAATCTCCGTAGATGGAGATTCTAAACCTTTTCGTGTCTATATTTCTTTTAAGTTCATTAATATACTGCTAAATGTCCTCATCTACAGAAACAAAAAGAGTAAATTTCGCATCTATCCAAAGTCCTTTTAACTATCCGGACTTTCTGGAAGTGCAATTAAAGTCTTTCCAAGACTTCCTGCAACTGGATACTCCTCCAGAAAAACGTAAAAACGAGGGATTATACAAAGTATTTGCTGAGAACTTTCCAATAGCTGATACAAGAAATAACTTTGTGTTGGAATTTTTGGATTATTATATCGATCCACCCCGTTATTCTATAGAAGAATGCCTTGAAAGAGGTCTTACTTACAGTGTTCCTCTAAAAGCAAGATTAAAACTTTATTGTACAGACCCTGATCACGAAGATTTTGAAACCAAAATCCAGGATGTTTACCTTGGTGCCATACCGTATATGACTCCAAAGGGAACTTTTGTAATTAATGGAGCTGAGCGTGTTATAGTTTCTCAGCTACATCGTTCTCCTGGTGTTTTCTTTGGTCAGAGTATGCACGCAAACGGTTCAAAACTATATTCAGCCCGTATTATCCCATTTAAAGGGTCATGGATTGAATTTGCTACTGACATAAATAGTGTCATGTACGCTTATATTGACCGTAAGAAAAAATTACCTGTAACAACTCTGTTAAGAGCAATCGGTTACGAAACTGATAAAGACATTCTTGAAATATTCAACCTTGCTGAAGAAGTTAAGGTTAGCAAAGCAGGATTGAAAAGACTCATTGGCAGAAAACTTGCAGCCCGCGTACTTAAGAGCTGGGTTGAAGACTTTGTTGATGAGGATACCGGTGAAGTAGTTTCTATTGAAAGAAATGAAGTCATAATAGACAGGGAAACAATACTTGAAAATGATCATATTGACGCCATTATTGAATCTGGCGCAAATACCATTCTTCTTCATAAGGATGAGCCGGGTATGTCTGATTATGGTATTATTTATAATACTCTGCAGAAAGACCCTAGTAATTCCGAAAAAGAAGCTGTTTTATATATCTACCGTCAGCTAAGAAATGCTGAGCCTGCAGATGATGCAAGTGCCCGGGAAGTTATTCAAAACCTTTTCTTTTCTGAAAAGAGATACGATCTTGGCGAAGTTGGAAGATACAGGATTAATAAGAAATTACATCTATCAACAGAATCAGATGTAAAAGTACTTACTAAGGAAGATATAATCGAAATTATCAAGTATCTGATTGAACTTGTTAATTCCAATGCTGATGTCGATGATATTGACCACCTTAGCAATCGTCGTGTAAGAACTGTTGGCGAACAATTGAATAATCAGTTTGGTGTTGGTCTTGCAAGAATGGCCAGGACTATTCGCGAAAGAATGAACGTTAGAGATAATGAAGTATTCGCACCTGTCGAACTCATTAATGCTAAGACTATTTCTTCTGTAATTAACTCTTTCTTCGGAACAAATGCACTTTCACAGTTTATGGATCAGACTAATCCTCTTGCTGAGATGACTCACAAGCGCAGGATGTCTGCTCTCGGCCCTGGTGGTCTATCACGTGAACGTGCGGGTTTTGAAGTTCGTGACGTTCACTATACTCATTACGGACGCCTTTGCCCGATTGAAACTCCTGAAGGTCCAAATATTGGTCTTATTTCTTCTCTTTGTGTTTACGCTAAGATTAACGATCTTGGTTTCATCGAGACACCTTACAGAACCGTAAATGAAAGTAAAGTAAATCTTGGAGAGGTTGTATATCTTACAGCTGAAGAAGAAGAAGGAAAGATTATTGCACAGGGTAATGCACCATTGAAACCAGATGGTTCATTCATACTTAATCGTGTTAAGTCAAGACTTGATGCGGACTTCCCTGTAGTACCACCTTCTGAAGTTAATTTAATGGACGTTTCTCCAACTCAGATTGCATCAATAGCTGCTTCTTTGATTCCATTTTTGGAACATGATGATGCTAACCGTGCATTGATGGGTTCAAATATGATGCGTCAGGCTGTTCCGCTTATTCGTTGCGAAGCGCCGATAGTTGGTACCGGTCTGGAAGGTCAGTTAATACGTGATTCACGTACTCAACTGATGGCTGAAGGTGAAGGTGTAGTTGAATTTGTAGATGCAACTACTATTAAAATCAGATATGATCGCACTGAGGAAGAAGAGTTTGTTAGTTTTGACGATGCTGTTAAGACTTACAGCATTCCTAAGTTCATGAAAACCAACCAAAGTACAACTATTGACCTTCGTCCTATTGTTCATAAAGGTGACAGAGTGACGACTAATCAATTGCTTACTGAAGGATATTCAACAGAAAATGGCGAGCTGGCTCTTGGTAAAAACCTGAAGGTTGCATTTATGCCATGGAAAGGTTACAACTTTGAAGATGCTATCGTTCTGAATGAAAGATTAGTTCGTGATGATATTTTCACTTCGGTTCATGTTGATGAATATACTCTTGAAGTAAGAGAGACAAAGAGAGGTATGGAAGAGCTTACTTCTGATATTCCAAATGTCAGTGAAGAAGCTACAAAAGATCTTGATGAAAATGGTATAGTTCGTATTGGTGCTCATATAGAGCCGGGAGATATTCTTATTGGTAAAATAACACCAAAAGGTGAATCGGATCCATCTCCTGAAGAAAAACTACTACGTGCAATATTTGGAGATAAAGCCGGTGATGTTAAAGATGCATCGCTTAAAGCTACTCCTTCTCTGCGTGGCGTAATAATTGAAAAAAGGTTATTTTCAAAAGCTGTTAAGAACCGTAAATCAAGACTTACCGACAAGGCATTACTGCCAAGAATCGATGAGGAGTTTGATGAAGAAGCAGCTTTGCTAAAGAACACTTTGGTAGAGAAACTGCTGGTATTAACTTCCGGTAAAACTTCATTAGGTATTAAAGATAATCTGGGAACAGAAGTTATTGCTAAAGGTGCCAAGTTTACTACAAAGAATTTGATGGAAATAAACTATGCATCTGTTCAGATAAGTAAATGGACAAGCGATAGCGCAAAAAATGACCTTATCAGGGATTTAATACAAAACTATTTACGTAAATATAAAGAACTTGACGCGATAATGAAACGCAAGAAGTTTAATATCACAATTGGTGATGAACTTCCTGCCGGCATTATTCAAATGGCTAAAGTATATATTGCCAAGAAAAGAAAGATTCGCGTTGGAGATAAAATGGCTGGTCGTCATGGGAATAAAGGTATCGTATCCCGTATTGTAAGGGATGAGGATATGCCTTTCCTTGAAGATGGAACTCCTGTTGATATTGTATTGAATCCTTTAGGTGTACCATCACGTATGAACCTTGGACAGATTTTTGAAACTGTACTGGGCTGGGCAGGAAAGGAACTTGGAGTTAAGTATATGACACCAATTTTTGACGGAGCTAAACTTGAAGATTTAGATGAATGGTCTGATAAAGCCGGACTTCCCAGATATGGCAAATGCCAGTTATATGATGGAGGTACTGGACAAAAATTTGATCAGACTGCAACTGTAGGTGTAGTTTATATGTTGAAACTTGGCCATATGGTTGAAGATAAGATGCACGCCCGTTCTATCGGACCATATTCACTGATTACCCAGCAACCTCTGGGCGGTAAAGCTCAGTTCGGTGGACAGCGTTTTGGTGAAATGGAAGTCTGGGCACTTGAAGCATTCGGAGCTGCTCATATTTTACAAGAAATACTTACTATCAAATCAGATGATGTTGTAGGTAGGAGCAAAGCTTTTGAGGCGATAGTTAAAGGTGATCCTATGCCTCAGGCCGGAATACCGGAATCGTTGAATGTTTTACTTCACGAATTGAGAGGTTTAGGTCTGAGCATTCAGCTGGACTAATTAATAACTGTATATTTTCAAACACAATATGGCTTATAGAAAAGAGACTAAAGCAAAAAGCAGTTTTTCAAAAATTTCAATAGGATTAGCTTCACCTGAAGAAATTCTTGAAATGTCTAGTGGCGAGGTGTTGAAACCTGAAACCATCAATTATCGTACATACAAACCTGAACGTGATGGTTTATTTTGCGAACGCATCTTTGGTCCTGTAAAGGATTATGAATGTCATTGCGGTAAATATAAACGTATCCGTTATAAAGGTATTGTTTGTGATCGTTGTGGCGTTGAAGTTACCGAAAAAAAGGTCAGACGTGAGAGAATGGGACACATTCAACTTGTGGTACCTGTTGCTCATATCTGGTATTTTCGTTCGTTACCAAATAAAATCGGCTATCTTCTTGGACTACCAACGAAGAAGCTGGATTCTGTGATATATTACGAAAGATATATTGTTATCCAACCTGGTATAAAGGAAGGTGATGGTATAAAGAAAGATGATTTGTTGTCAGAAGAAGAGTATCTGGAAATACTTGATACACTACCACGTGACAATCAGTCTCTGGAAGATTCTGATCCAAACAAGTTTATTGCTAAAATGGGTGCTGAAGCCATTCATGATATACTTGAAAGGACTGATCTTGATGAGCTTTCTTATGAGTTGAGACACAGAGCAAGTACTGATACTTCGATGCAACGCAAAAACGAAGCATTGAAACGTCTGCAGGTTGTAGAGTCTTTCCGCCTTTCTAAAGGAAGGAACAAACCAGAATGGATGATTATCAAAATTGTTCCTGTGATTCCACCGGAGTTACGTCCCTTAGTTCCATTGGATGGAGGTCGTTTCGCGACTTCTGATTTGAATGACTTGTATCGCAGGGTTATTATCAGAAATAACCGTCTTAAAAGACTTATAGAAATCAAGGCTCCTGAAGTAATTCTCAGGAATGAAAAGAGAATGTTACAGGAAGCTGTAGATTCCTTGTTTGATAATTCACGTAAGTCAAGCGCTGTTAAAACTGATGCCAACAGACCTTTGAAGTCTCTTTCAGATTCATTGAAGGGTAAACAAGGTCGTTTCCGTCAGAATTTGCTTGGTAAACGCGTTGACTATTCTGCCCGTTCAGTTATTGTCGTAGGACCTGAGTTGAAAATGCATGAATGCGGTTTGCCAAAAGATATGGCAGCCGAATTGTATAAACCATTTATCATTCGTAAGCTCATTGAACGTGGTATTGTCAAGACGGTTAAGTCAGCCAAAAAGATAGTTGATCGTAAAGATCCTGTTGTATGGGATATTCTTGAGTATGTAATGAAAGGCCATCCTGTACTCCTTAACCGTGCCCCAACACTTCACAGACTTGGTATTCAGGCATTTCAGCCAAAGCTAATTGAAGGAAAAGCAATTCAGCTTCACCCTCTTGCCTGTACAGCTTTTAATGCTGACTTTGATGGTGACCAGATGGCTGTTCACTTACCTTTGGGAAATGAAGCTGTGCTTGAAGCTCAAATGCTTATGCTTGCTTCACATAATATTCTTAATCCAGCCAACGGAGCGCCAATTACTGTGCCTTCACAGGATATGGTTCTTGGTTTGTATTACATAACCAAATTCCGTTCAGGAGCAAAAGGTGAAGGCTTGAAATTCTATTCACCTGAAGAGGCAACCATAGCATACAATGAAGGCAAAGTAGATATTCATTCAAAAGTGCATGTAAGAGTTAAAGATTTAAACTCTGAAGGCGAATTGATTGATACTTTGGTTGAGACTTCTGTCGGGCGTATTATGGTCAATGAATTTGTACCCGAAAATGTAGGTTATATAAATGAAATTTTGACTAAAAAGTCCCTTCGTGATATTATTGGTAAGGTTATTTCTGTTTGTGGTGTTGCCAGAACAGCTCAATTCCTTGATGATATTAAGGATCTTGGTTACATTATGGCTTTCAGAGGTGGTTTGTCTTTCAATCTGGAAGATGTAATTATACCTAAGGAAAAAGATAAACTTGTCAAGGAAGGCTATGATGAAGTTGACAACATCATCATGGAATACTCAATGGGTGCTATTACTAATAATGAGAGATACAACAAAATAATTGATGTTTGGGGAACTGTAAACACTAAGCTTTCAAATATTCTGATGAAACAGCTTGAATCTGATGATCAGGGTTTCAACTCAGTATATATGATGCTTGATTCAGGAGCCCGTGGATCTAAAGAGCAGATACGTCAGCTCTCAGGTATGCGTGGTTTGATGGCTAAACCTCAGAAATCAGGTGCAGAAGGCGGACAGGTAATTGAAAATCCGATTCTTTCAAACTTTAAGGAAGGTTTGTCTGTGCTTGAGTACTTTATTTCAACTCACGGTGCTCGTAAGGGTTTGGCTGATACCGCTCTGAAAACAGCTGATGCAGGTTATCTTACCCGTCGTCTTGTTGATGTATCTCATGATGTAATTATCAGTGAAGAAGATTGTGGTACTCTGCGTGGATTGATAGCAACTGAAATCAAGAAAGTTGCGACGTTGTATGAACGCATTCTTGGCAGAGTTTCAGTACATGATTTATATCATCCTATAACAAACGAACTGCTTGTTGAATCTGGTGAAGAAATCACTGAGGAAATAGCAGAAAAAATACAGCAATCTCCTATTGAAAGAGTTGAAATCCGTTCGGTTTTAACTTGTGAATCGAAAAAAGGCGTTTGCGCAAAATGTTATGGCAGAAACCTTTCAAACGGTAAGATAGTAAACAAGGGTGAAGCTGTAGGAGTAATTGCTGCTCAGTCAATCGGTGAGCCTGGTACACAGCTTACTCTTCGTACATTCCACGTTGGTGGTGTCGCCGGTAACGTTAAAGCTGAATCATCGATTGTTGCGAATCATGATGCAATTCTTGAGATTGATGAATTACGTACTGTATCTGTTATTGATGATAGTGGAAATAATATAAAGATAGTTGTAGGTCGATATGGTGAATTAAGACTTATTGAACCTGTTACTAAAGTTGTACTCACTACTCAGAACATTCCTTATGGATCGAAATTGTATTTCAATCCCGGAGATAAGATTTCTAAGGGTGAGAAAATTTGTGAATGGGATGCTTATAATGCCACTATCATTTCAGAACAATCTGGTAAACTTGAATTTGAGTCTATCGAAGAAGGTGTGACTTTCCAGTCATATACTGATGATACGACAAAAATGAAAGAGAAGATTATTATTGAACCTAAGGACAGGACAAAAGTGCCGTCAATTCACGTTTTGAGTGAATCAGGTGAAAGACTTCGTACATACAACTTACCTGCCGGAGCACATTTGCTTAAAGAAGATGGAGAGAGTGTTGAAGCTGGTCAGATACTGGTTAAGATTCCGAGAGCAGTAGCCAAAGCTGGTGACATCACCGGAGGTCTTCCTCGTGTTACTGAATTGTTTGAAGCACGTAATCCTTCTAATCCTGCTGTTGTTTCTGAAATAGACGGTGAAGTTATGGAGCTTGGTCGTGTCAAGAGAGGAAACCGCGAAATTGTTATCCAATCCAAAACCGGTGAAATAAAGAAATATCTTGTACCCCTGGTAAAACAAGTTCTTGTACAGGTTAATGACTTTGTTAAGGCTGGTACTCCACTCTCAGACGGTGTTATTACTCCTGCTGACATTCTTGCTATTAAAGGTCCGACAGCCGTTCAGGAATATATTGTTAACGAAGTACAGGACGTTTATAGATTACAGGGTGTGAAGATTAACGACAAGCATTTTGAGGTCATAGTACGTCAAATGATGCGTAAAGTCGAAATTGTTGATGCCGGTGATACAAGATTCCTTGAACAACAAGTAGTCGACAAGAACGAATTTATGGAAGAGAATGACAGGATATGGGGTAAAAAAGTAGTAATTGAAGCCGGAGATTCACCAAATCTTAAGGCCGGTATGATTGTTACTGCCCGAAAACTCCGCGATGAAAATTCTTCTCTTAAACGTCGTGACCTGAAACTGGTTGAGACTCGTGATGCTATACCTGCGACTTCTAATCAGATCTTACAGGGTATTACACGCGCTGCTCTTCAGATTAACAGCTTTATGTCTGCTGCTTCATTCCAGGAGACCACCAAGGTTCTCAATGAGGCTGCTATTCAAGGCAAGGTTGACAGACTTGAAGGATTGAAAGAAAATGTGATATGCGGTCATTTAATTCCAGCAGGAACAGGTCAACGTGATTTTGACAAATTGATAGT
>CAZCPI010000071.1:0-11761 GCA_964500535.1 uncultured Bacteroidales bacterium | reverse complement strand
TCATATAAAACTGTCTTTCTTCTTCGGGGAATTTTTCTATTGCATAGCGCAACATTGTACGGGGCATCTTCTTGTATCTGTCATCTTCCAAAAGAAAATCGCATTCGGCTTCATGGTTTCTCTTGCCTGCTTCACGCAGCATCCAGCCAACGGCTTTATGTATCAGGTCGTGTTTATGGTTCAACAGAATCATAGCTATTTTAAATGTATCTTCAAAATCATTCTTTTTAATAAAAGACAGTGTGGAGATGATAGAAATACGTTGTTTCCAGAGGTTTTCGCTTTGAGCAAATTGATAAAGTATAGTTCTGTCTTTGTCAATCAACCATTTACCTGCTATCTCAGGACATGTCAGATCCACAAGATCCCAGTTGTTGAAACATTTAGCATTATCCATATAACAATCAAAAACTTCTTTTTTATGGTTTCCTTTTGATTTTCTGAATGAATCAACCATAAGAAAAGCACCAGCCATTCGTATTTCATGAACAGGATCATTAAGAAGTTCCACAATAGCTTCAAGTGGAATGCCTTTATATCTTTTTATAAAATCTCTTAAGACCGGCACCTGGATACCCCAGAAAACATCACCTTCTCCGTACTGCCCGGGACCGGTTTTAAAAAACCTTTGGAGTATCTCTGCTTTTTGCGGATTGGCGTACTGATATAAATCGTCTTTTATTATGTCTTTAGTCATTTTTTTACCTCCATATCGCTTAAGTAAAGCTCAAGTGCTTTTACTGAGATTTGTATTTCCCATACAGTTATCCCAAGAGAAATTATGAAAAGAAGCAGGGCCAGTCCGAATATGTATATGGCAAACGTCTGCAAACCAATATATATCAGGAACATGGTTATTACACAGAAAAATAAGCTGCTTATACCGAATAACTGCATAGATCTGGTCAGGTAAAGTCTTTTTCTGAGATTTTTTATCTGACCGGCAGTAACTGCATCAGGATTTTCAAGATACTTATCTTTAAGAGTTCTAACCAGTTGAGCGTATGACAAAAACCTGTTGGTATATGCCAGCAGTATCAGGGATACAGCTGAAAACAGGAATGTTGGGGTTAAAAGAGTAAGTTCTTCCATACTTGCTTAAATTTGTAAATTGAATCTCCCGGCCGAAAGAAGCCAGGAATCTTCGATTACGTATAGGTATAAATCATTTAGCACTAATCCCGCAGCAGAGCAGCGGGGAATGTGTGCACCGAACTTCAAAAGTAAGTGAAAAAATTAATAAATTTGTCACAAAATAAATGATAATGCAAACAATTGAAAAAAACTCTTTTAAAGCCTGGATTCTGGCGAGCAGACCCAAAACTTTGGCTGCCGGCTCGGTACCTGTGATAGTTGCTTCGGCACTGGCTGCTCATGACGGTATGTTTAACCTTGTACCGGCGATACTTTGCCTTTTCTTTGCATTATTGGCACAGATAGCATCAAACTTCAGCAATGATTATTTTGATTATAAGAAGAAGACTGACAATGAAGACAGACTTGGTCCTGCGCGTGCGGTTTCATCAGGATGGATTGATCCGGGGATGATGCTTGTCGGCATTTTTGTTACTATTACCGTTGCATGTTTGTTTGGCATGGGTTTGATATGGTACGGAGGCTGGGAAATGATAATTGTGGGAATTGTCTGTGTTGTATCCCTGCTTGCATATACTGCAGGACCATGGCCGCTGGCTTATAATGGGCTTGGAGATGTTTTCGTTCTGGTATTTTTTGGTTTCGTCGCTGTCATATTTTCAAATTATGTACAAACTCATTTAATTACACCTCAGGCTTTTATTTGTGGTGGGGCAGTTGGACTTGCAGCAGTCAATATCCTGATTTTAAATAATTATCGTGACCGCGAGACTGACAAAAAAAGTAATAAGAAGACAACAATCGTGATTTTCGGGGAGAAGTTCGGGAGAAGGTTTTATTTGATCAATGGTTTCATCTCTTGTATATTATGTCTGTTATTTATTGCTGAAGGGTCTTATTTTGCTGCATTTTTGCCTTTACTTTATCTTATACCGCACATATTGACATGGAAAAAAATGGTTGCAATCGACAAAGGCAAAGCTCTTAATCCCTTACTCGGTGAAACCTCACGTAATCTGTTGATACTGGGATTACTGATTAGCGCAGGACTGTTGTTTTAATTAATTACCCGCTGTTTGCAGCGAGCAGATTCAATTGCGGTTAGCTCAATACCTGTATCTCAGCAAAAGTCTGTCTTCCAATCAGGAATCTGAAATCTGAAATATCAAGAAGCCTTTCGCGATAATGTCCGATGTGTTTTATTCAGAAGATTTAACTTTTTAATGAGTATTTTTGAATTGATATTGTCTGTTTTTTGGTTAGTTTTGTGTGTATCTAATGGATTCATTTATATTTCAAACAACTAAATGATACAGCCATGCCAAAAGAAAAATCACTTGGGGAAAAACATGATAAGAAAGCCCCGCAGAAATCCCTGAAAGAAAAAAGAGCTGAAAAGAAAGCAAAACACGACGAAAAGAACCGTGCTTAAACTTCTTTTTTACATTACTGCCAGCTTTGCGGTTGGGAGGTGTTAAAATCTTTTTATGCAGAATTCCGGACCCTCACATGTCTTAGGGATGTGGGTTTTTTGTGAACTCCGGACATGCAGCTTACAGTGAAAAAACAAAAGGTGATTCCTCAGAGGGATCACCTTATTTATTGTGTACAATTGATTGTAAACAATAAAAAGGAGGAAAACTATTTTATTTTCCTCCTACTCGATTATTTTTTAAGACTTTAAAGTCAAAGGCCTAACGATTTCATTACTTCGTTGATTTTCACATCAGCGTCTGAAGAAGCTCTGTCGTAATCATCCCTGTTTTTGAGATCACCCTTTACTTCGATATAGAACTTTATTTTTGGCTCGGTACCTGAAGGACGTATTGAGACCTTGCTTCCGTCAACAGAGAAAAACTGCAAAACATTTGATTTCTCAGGCATTACAAGCTTTTCTTTCTTGCCGGTTTCAGTTTTCAACGATTCAAGAGTTTCAAAATCCTTAACCAGTATTACGGGTGATCCCGCAATTTCTTTAGGTGCATTAGCGCGGAAATCATCCATCATCTTTTTGATTTCATCAGCACCTGATTTACCTTTCTTCACAACAGAAATACCTTTTTCTTTTGAGAAACCATAAGTCAGATAAATATCCATAAGCAGCTGATACAATGATTTGCCCTGGCTTTTTGCCCATGCAGTGATTTCGGCCATAAGAGCACAGGAAGAGACAGCATCCTTATCGCGTACGAAATCTTCCGGCAGGAATCCGTAACTTTCTTCGCCACCGCCGATATAGTCTTTTTTGCCTTCAAGCTCGCGCATTACAGATGCAATCCATTTGAAACCTGTATAGCAATCATAACACTCGACATTATTTTTGTCGGCTATGACCTTGATAAGTTCAGTAGTAACTATGGTTTTGACAATATATTCATTGCCAAGCAGTTTGCCTGATTCTTTCCATCTTGTGATAAGATAGTAAACAAAAATCAAAGCAGTCTGGTTGCCATTTACAAGTATCCATTCGCCGCGGTCATTTTTGCAGGCAACACCAACACGGTCAGCATCCGGGTCTGAAGCCATCACAATGTCAGCGTCAACTTCTCTGGCCTTTTGAATCGCCATATTTAAAGCTGCAGGCTCTTCAGGGTTAGGAGAAACCACCGTCGGGAAATTACCGTCAACAACATATTGTTCAGGTACCTTTATAATATTGGTGAACCCGAAAGCTTTCAGACATTCAGGGATGATTTTAACACCTGTACCATGGATAGGAGTGTAGACAATTTTAAGATCTTTATGCTTTTTGATGGCACCATGTGATAAAGAAATAGTCTTAAGCTTTTCAATATATGCTTTGTCGATTTCCTCGCCGATAATCTGAATCAAAGTAGGGTTGCCCTTAAATTTGATGTCAGAGATTTTGACTTTACCTACTTCCTCTATGATGTTGGTATCGTGAGGCAAAACTATCTGAGCACCATCGTCCCAGTATGCTTTATAGCCGTTATATTCTTTAGGATTATGTGAAGCAGTCAGGATAATGCCGCTCTGACAACCAAGTTTTCTGATTGCAAAAGACATTTCAGGAGTTGGTCTGAGATCTTCAAACAAATAAACCTTGATGCCGTTGGCTGAGAAAATATCAGCGCAGGATTCTGCAAACTTGCGGCTGTTGTTGCGACAATCATGTCCGATCACTACTGAAATCTGATCGAGGTGTGCAAAGCTCTTTTTCAGATAATTGCTTAATCCTTGAGTAGCAGCACCGACAGTATAAATGTTCATTCTGTTTGTGCCGGCACCCATTATGCCTCTGAGGCCACCTGTACCAAATTCAAGGTCACGATAGAATGAATCTATCAAATCGCTTTTGTCTTCATTGTCAAGCATAGCCTTGACTTCAGCCCAAGTCTGAGCATCAAAATCTTCACCAAGCCAGGTCATGGCTTTTTCGGAAACTATCTTTATAAGTTGATCATCCATTGCATATGAAATTTTAAATTTTTACACTATGGTTTTTTGAAACATTGCATCTAAAGCACGCACATTTCAAATTATTTTTTTTCGTGAATAGTTTTAGTCACTTTCAGTTTTTCTCCGGTTTCTTTTACAATATTTCTGTAATAAACAGAGTCATAGCCCGGAAAATCAGGATAAGCAGGTTGTCCGTAATCATTCAGTAAAAACTTACCGTCTTTTTCCTTCTTTACATTGCCGTCCATATATTTAACCATCAGGTATTCACCTAATTTTTTCCATCTTTCAGTCGCCATCTGAGCGCTGCTGCATGAAAAATAATTCATGATGGCAATCGCTGAATCCGGTTTCAGCGTATATATTTCTTTAGCCTTGTTATCAATAAACGGTATATATATGTCGAAACCGTTTTCAAGAGACTGTTGCACCGGTCTGATGTCTTTTATCATGAAGCTGTACTTGTTATAGCACATATTTGCCACCCAGTTATGAATCCAGAAAGCCGAAGTCCATGAAAAATTATACATATCGCCGTTGCCAACTCTATAACATTCAGGTATTTGTGTTATTCCACAATACATTGGGACATACACGCAGGTATTGGCATCATCAACTCCAAACCACAGAATTCCACCTACAGGATCAGGTAACCAACCTCTCATTTGTGAAACAAAACTAAAGCCGGTTTGTTGCGTGGCGATGGCTCTTTCATTAACGTATGAAGCTGAGTCAACCTTAAATGTCATTGGTCTCCATCTGTATGGAACATGATAAGGTCCGGCTCCGATATCATTGGTCATGTCAAATTCAGTACCTTCGAAATGATCCCTCATGAAAGATTTAAAATCTTTCGCGCTCAGCTTGCGGTCAGGTTTAATATAAAGCGGCATGGCATCATTACTTTGACCTTTAATATAAGGAAGATATTTATCCATGCCTGAAGCTGCCTTATTGAAGAAACTCCAGACTCTTGCTTCACATCCTCTGAGTGCACTGAAATCCAGTGGACAATATGCTTCTGCAAAGCTAAAGTCCTTATTCATACCGTCAAAGTAACCTTTTTGTCTGGCAAATGAAATTACATCAGGAGAATATAAGCAATTTTCAGGGTCATCAAGAGGGAACTGCCTGATTCTTGCCTGGTTGGCATGTGCTGAAATACAGTCGTCAGGAATCCTGACAGCTACCCAAAGTGCTCCTTTTAAATCAGGACCTTTACCTACCATTTCCAGAACCCAAACCTCTTCAGGGTCGGCAATTGAAAATGATTCTCCTTCACTGTAGTAACCATATTTTTCAACCAGATCAGTCATTATCTTGATTGCGCCTCTTGCAGATTTGGATCTCTGTAAAGCAATATATATAAGGCTTCCATAATCCATTATTGCAGTAGAGTCAACAAGCTCTTCCCGGCCTCCGAAAGTGGTTTCACCAATAGAAACCTGATTTTCGTTCATGTTTCCTATTACTGAATATGTTTTGGAAACCTGAGGTATCTTACCCAGAATTTTACCGGTATCCCACTCTTTGATTTCAAGCATACTGCCTTCAGGCCATTCTCTTGCCGGCCAATGATACAACTCTCCGAATAATGTATGGGAATCAGCTGCATAGGATAGCAGGGTGGATCCGTCGACTGTAGCATTCTTACCTGCAAGCAGATTGGTGCAGGCGTTTTGATACTGACAAAAAACAAACGACAGGAACAACGCGATCGCGAATTTTGAATATGGTTTCATTAATAATTAATAATGGAATTTGTGATCAAATTTACTTACATTTCCACAGGCATCTTCAACAGACAGCGTAAGTATATGGTCCATATCTTTGCCCAATCTGGTATTATCAAATACATATTTCAGCTGAGCTTTTCTGTAATCATATTCAAACATAACCCAGTGACCGTCAATTGTTCCCCTCCAGGATTTGATGCCACTTGCATCGTCTGTGATGCGAATGCGAATTAAGCGATTTTTAACGGAATTTTCAATATAAATTGGTGTGATTTTGGGTGAAACCGTATCAATCTTTACAGTGTAAGTCCCGAATTCCCTTATAGGTGCCTCAATCCAGTCATTTGTTAATACTCCGCCCATATTCTGAGATCCGCCGTTGGCATTAATTTTTGCAACAAATAATCTTCCGTCTTCAACAGCCTTAATGTCATCAACTTTAATTTTCATCTTTAAATACCCGTGTATCGGAACAACCGGGGTATGTAGTTTGAAAAGATCAGACTTGTAAACAGATTTCGTTCTGCTGAACATAAAGTCCAGATCATCATATATCATACCTTTCGGGATATCCAGTTCGAAACCGTTATCTCTGAAAATATTTGATACAGAGCAATCTATAAAAGTACCTTTTGTGACATTCACGGGTATTGTCATTTTTCTGCCTTTAACCGTAAACTCAGATACAGACTCATTGCCGCTTCTGTCTGAAAGCACATATCTGAATTTATAATCTTTTTCTTCATTTATATTTACAATACCTCTGTTATTGTCTGATTTCAAAAAGGAAAGTTTATTTCCCGGTTCAAGCCAGGATTTCATAACAAGAGACCGTGATCTGTACCATGCCTCATAATCTATCAGAGCATTTATAAATCTGGTTTCACCGAATGAAAACGAAGAAATGTCAAAACTGAAGATTACTTTATCGTCGCAAAAAAGTTTCAGGGATTGTATGCCGTAAATGTTTGAATTGTTATCCATTAAATCAAAAGCCTTGATCCCTAATCCGATTTTACCCCAGGCACACGGGAAAGTATCGACGGGAGCAAAACTTCCGTCTGTTTTATATACTGTGGTAATGTTCCTTTTTTTCAGATTGTTTGATAAAACGCCTTCATTACCGATTGCATAGATGGATAAACCTCTAATGTCAGGTTTCCTGCTGTCGGGGATTCTGTCAGAATACCATATAAGAGGATCCTGAGGCTCTTCTGTAATGGTGTTTCTTATTTCAAAATGCAGATGCGGTGCTGAAGAAACGCCAGAACTACCGCTGTATGCAATAAGCTGACCTTTGGTTACGGCTAGATTCTTATCTGAAAAAGTGGTGTCAAGTTCGAAATTTTCGATCTTGTACTGAAGGGATTTTGCGATACTGTCAAATGGACAGGCAAGACGCTCAAGATGAGCGTATAAACTGGTCTTTCCGTCAGGATGGTCTATGTAAATGGCGTATCCCAGCCCCCAGGTACTGATCCTTATTCTTGAAACCCATCCTTCTTCAATAGAGTAAACAGGAATCCCTGTCCTTTTTTCAGTTTTAAAATCAATACCTGAGTGAAGATGGTTGCTTCTGAGTTCACCAAAATTACCACTGAGATTAGGGGTAATTTTCATTGGCAGTCCGTAAGAAAGTTTAATAGTTTTCAGATCATCATTTTCAGTTTGAGTATCATAGCTGTATGAAACCGTAAAAGAAAAAAAGATCAGAATGAAAGTAAATATGCGAAGGAGACTCCTCATCGGCAAACTAAAAAAACAATCTTAAGATATTGAAGGTGAGTATTTTATTTTTTAAGTTTATTTGTTTCTGTATCAGGAAATATTATTGAAGCTTCAAATGTTTTTGCTTCTTCAAAATCCATAATTCCATATGCCATAATTATTACAACATCGCCCTTCTGTACTTTTCTGGCAGCGGCACCATTAAGACAAATTGTACCTGACCCACGTTCTCCTTTTATAACATAGGTTTCAAATCTTTCACCATTATTGTTGTTGACTATTGCAACTTTCTCGTGCACAATAATATTTGCAGCATCCATCAGATCTTCATCAATAGTTATGCTGCCGATATAATCCAGATTCGCATCAGTTACTCTGACACGATGGATTTTTGATTTTAATACTTCAATTTGCATTCTTGTATACTATATTGTCTATTAACCTAACAGGACCACAGAATATGGCTATGCAACCAACTATATAATCCGATTCATTCCAGTCATTTACTTCCTGTAAACTGAAACCGTCTGCGATTTCAAAATATTCAAGCCTGAAGACAGGATATGCAGCAAGATTGTCAGTTACAAAATTTTTGGTTTCACTTATACTGTGATCTTTTGCAAAGTTAAGACTTTTGAATAAAAATTCAGATATTAAAGGTGCTTTTTCACGTTCGGTCTCAGATAATCTGGTATTCCTGCTGCTCATAGCCAATCCGTCAGGTTCCCTTACAATAGGGCAGGGGACTATCTCAAGCGGATATTTCTGCTGTTTGACAAGCTCTCTTATGATTGCGAGCTGCTGAAAATCTTTTTCACCAAAATATGCTCTGTCCGGTTTGACCATTTCAAATAATTTACTTACAATCTGAGCTACTCCGTTGAAATGTCCTGGTCTGAACCTGCCCTCCATGACCTGTTCAAGACTTCCGAAACTAAATACCCTTGTGTCGGGTTCAGGGTAAACTTCTTCAACAGAAGGCATAAAAACGAAGCTGCATCCTGCTTTTTCGAGCATGTCGCAATCTTTTTCGGGAGTTCTCGGATATTTCTCAAGATCATTTTTGTCATTAAACTGAGTCGGATTGACAAAAATACTTACAACGCAAATGTCATTTTCCTTTACACATCTTTTAACCAGCTGAATATGACCATCATGCAAAGCGCCCATTGTCGGTACCAATCCGATTTTTAAATTGTTTTCTCTGAGAGAACCGAGCTTCACGTTTAGTTCGGATACTGTTTTAATTATATACATATTATGTATTATAATAAGTTAAAAAAATCTTCTTTCACACTAACCAGCTATAAGAACCTGTCATTAAGTAATCATAGCAATCCATATTAAAAACCTCTTAAACGCAACCTGAACCGGTTTTTCGCTGTCCGGTAGAGACTGCAAAAAAACTAAATAAATGTCAAACGGCGAAACTATGAGAGGAATACTTGCAAATTCATAATTTTTTTTTTACTATCTTTGCAGTCATGTTTTTTTAAGCGAAAAAGGAGTATGAAGACCACCAGGGTTCTGTATATCTGTCAAGAAATTTTTCCTTACTTACCCGAATCTGAAATTGCAAATATTTGCAGGGATTTACCGCAGGGCATTCAAGAAAAAGGACGAGAAATCAGGCTTTTCATGCCGAAGTACGGCAATATTAACGAAAGACGTAATCAGCTTCATGAAGTGATCCGTTTGTCAGGTATGAATCTCATTATTGATGACAATGATTATCCGCTCATCATTAAGGTTGCTTCTATACAATCTGCAAGGATGCAGGTCTATTTTATAGATAATGAGGACTATTTCCAGAGAAAGTTTACTGTTACTGATGCCGGCGGCAATGAGTTCGAAGATAATGACGAAAGAAGCATATTCTTTGTCCGCGGTGTTATTGAAACTGTCAGAAAACTGAGGTGGGTTCCTGATATTGTACATTGTCATGGTTGGGTTACTTCACTTGCGCCGCTCTATATAAAACGTGTATTCGCCGATGATCCTTGTTTCAGGGATTCCAAGGTTGTATTTTCGCTTTATGACAATGAATTTAAACAACCGTTCCGTCCTTTATTCAGGAAACAGCTTATGTTAGAAGGCATTACTGAGCCCGATCTTGTGGATATCAAGGATGAAATTGATTACCAGTCGCTATCCAAACTTGCAATGCGTTTTTCTGATGGCGTAATTCAGGGTAGTCCCTCTATAAACCAAAGTCTTGTTGATTCATGTCTGGAAATGAACAAACCTTTTCAAAGTTATCAAACTCAGGACACTTATATTGACGCTTTTAATGAGTTCTATGATCAAATCCTTGAGTAAGACTGTTTTTCTTAATTAACTTACAAATGCAAAAAGCTAATCTGTTTATCATATCATTACTATCACTGGTAACAGTCTTTTTTTCTTGTGAAGATGGCAACATTATTGGAGGCTCTATTCAGCCTGATCAGGATAAGATATCTGTTTATTATGATACTGTTCATGTGGTTTCATCCACTGTTTTGGTAGATTCAATGTTATACAGAAGCTCTTCTGCATATCTTGGTGAATTTACTGACAAATATTTTGGTACTACCAAACCTGATTTTCTTGCTCAGTTATATTGTCCTTATCGTTTTTCGTTTCCTGATGACGTAAAAAGGATCGACTCATCGTATTTATATATCAATTATGAAGATTGGTTTGGTGATTCGACAGCTCTGATGCATATGAATGTATATGAGATGAATAAACCGATGGCTTCAGGTAAGGCTTATTATACCAACATTAATCCGCTTTACTATTGCGATAAATCCAAATTTCTCGGATCCGCTTCATTTACTGCAGGTGATATGTACTCTTCAGACTCTGTTAAAGACCTTGATAATTATGAAACCGTGATCAAGGTTCCTATTACTACTGAGCTTGGTAACAGATTTTTAAGAGATTACCGCAAGAATCCTGAAAAATTTGCTTCTCCGTCAGCATTTGCTGATTATTTCAATGGATTATATGTTACCACAAATTATGGCAACGGGAGTATTATAAATATAAAGCATTGTGAATTAGAGCTTTGCTACGGGACATATTTGTACAGTAAGAATAGTGGAGGACTTCGCGATTCCTTTGTGATAGGTGCTTCATATTTTCCGGTGACCAAAGAAGTCAGACAGGTAAACCGTTTTGAGCATCCCGATCTTACAAATTATATCAATCCGAATGATAAATCTGATAGTTTGAATTATGTCTTTTCACCTGGCGGTCTCTATACTAAGGTTTCGATTCCTTCAAAAGTAATCGATAAGTTAGCCGGATCTTCCGTCAATTCAATGAGACTTAAAATCAATGCCACTCAGCTTGATGAATCAAAATATGGCATGACCCCGCCAACAAAAATGTTGCTTATTCGTGAATCGGATTCAAGGAATTTCTTTTCAAGATTTGAAATGAACGATGGTTTGTACTCATTCCTTGCTGAATACGACTCGGATGACAAAACATATACATTTGATTTGAGTTATTATGCTCAAAAAATGGTAAGGAAACATGATGACCCTGAGTCAACGACATTTGTACCTTTTTATGATATGTTGATGATTCCTGTCACTGTTGTAGAGTCTACAGACGGAACCGAAATCAGGCTTGAACAATCACTTACGCCTTGTGCTGTAAAAGTAAGAGGCGCTAAACATCTGACTTCGCCTATGAAACTTGAAATGGTTTACTCGAAAGGAAAGATAAATTAATTAAAAAAGCCCGCTGATTGCTAAGCGGGCTTTTTAATGTGATAAAGATAATTTCTA
>CAZCPI010000070.1:0-11951 GCA_964500535.1 uncultured Bacteroidales bacterium | reverse complement strand
AATAAAAAATGGGGATTTTTCGCAGATATAAGACAATTGAGGAAATGATACCAGGGTTTCTCGCAGAAAAGGGTATGACCTTACAGGGGAGATCTTTCCTTCCTTATCTGAATCATACCAGGAGATTTGTTGAGTGGCTAAAATGGAACAATCTCGCAGATCAACCAATGCGAAAAATTACAACACAAAATATCACAGATTTCTTTTACTACTTAGGACGGGACCGTGATCTTGATCGCCCAACTTGTGAGAAGTTTTTCCTTACTCTAAGGCAGTTATTTAATTATGCTCGTAAGCACGGAGAGGTTTACGATATTCCTTTTGATGATGTTACGTTTCCGAGAAAAAAGAAAGACCAGGGAGCTGACATTATTCAACCCGTTCATTTAAAACCGCTATTGTTAGAGATCAAAGAACATGATCCTCAATTATTTCTCGCCTGCATGATTCAATACTATTGTTTTATACGTCCCGGAAGAGAATTAAGGTTGCTGAAAATTGGGGATATTGATTGCAACCTGGGATTAATAACCATTCGCCAGGAGAATGCCAAAAACAAGTTAAGGCAAGTTGTTACAATGCCGCAGCAGCTTATTGATATTTGTTTGGAATACGGCATTGATACCGCTGATAAGAGCCTCTTTATCTTCGGCAAAAAGAAAAGGTTTAATACCAAGCCTATATCTGTGAATATGCTTCGTTGGAGGTTCAATCAATTCAGGGATAGTATGGAGCTTCCTAAAGGCTATAAATTTTATTCATTCAAACATACGGGTGCTTCTAACCTTCACATGAGCGGGATCTCCATGAGAGAACTTATGGATCAGTTGAGGCACACAAAACTTGATGCTACTCAGCATTATTTGAAGAAGCATTGTGGAATAGTCAATAACAGGATCAGGGATAATTTTCCTGATCCTTTAAAAATGGAATAATGAACTTACTACTTGCATTTTTACTAATTGCATTTGAAGCGGTGTATGAAGGACTTAAGACGGCAGGGCTTCATGTAGCTTCCGAAATGGTGGAAGCCGTTTACCTTGCCGGGGTTACACTTATGGCTATTGGCTGGCTTAATCAGAAATACATATTCAAAAATGTCAGTGCTGATAGGTTCATGTTTATAGTAATCGGATTCTTTCTGCTTCGCTTTGCCCTGTTTGATTCAGTTTGGAACATAGCAGCCGGGCAGAGATGGGACTACTACGGGATAACAAAGGCTTACGATAGATTTATGACAACTCTCGGATCATGGGGCTGGATGCTGAAAGGGATTGCAGGACTTTGGGGAATAGCCTGGTTGATGGATTGGAGAAAAGGAATAATGAAAGTGAGATAAACCAAATATAAAGGAATTTATGTTAGCAATTTCAATCATCGTTGAGCAATCCATTATTGTCCCGGCCTGGTTGCTGTCCTTAGTTGTAAGCCTTTTGATTTCAATTATCACGGCCTGGGGCATAATTGCCGGTGCAAAGTCAAACCTTGAAGTCAGGGCAAAGCGTAATGAGGATGACATTCAGAGTTTACAGAAGGAAAAAGTAAACAGATCAGAGTTTACACTGATATGCGAAACGCTATCAAGAATTGAACGCAAACTTGATGATCATATAGACAGTGAATAAATGATCCTTCAATCAAAATATTTCTCTCTTAAAGAGCTTGTCTGTCCTCATGTAATTGCAAAATACGGGGAGAGATCCTGGCAGTTTCTTGACTCTCGGCTGATCTATACAATAGACACATTTAGGGATAGGATCGGCAAGCCCATATATGTCAATACCGGGGATCTCACTCAAAGGGGATTGAGGTGCCCTAAATGTGAGATCGTCAAAGTAAAGATTGAGGCCGGAGAGCTTTATATGTCAGCTCATGTCATGGGTAAAGCCGTTGACTGTAATGTTGAGGGAATGGAGGCCGATGAAGTCCGGCTTTGGATCGCGAAACATCCGGGACTTTTCCCTTATTCGATCAGACTTGAGACAGGGATAACCTGGGTTCACCTTGACACATATCCGAATCCGACAACTGAAAAAATATACTTTTTTAAGCAATGAATTTTATACGTAGATACATATTAAAACAGAAGCCTCCTGAGCCCGTCTTCTTCGGTCTGAAGAAGGATAAGGAGGATCGGAGGGATATACCTTACCGGGCAAAGTACAGGCCTGAGAGGCTTCCTGAGAGTACATTCCTGAAAAATATTAATGCCTTCCCGTTCAGGTACGATCAGAAGAATATCGGAAGCTGTGTCGGTCATGGCATTGTTGAGGCATTTCAAAGGGTGCTTCAGGTTAACCAGCAGGAGATGTACTTTCCTTCCAGGCTATTCGCTTACTACAATGCCAGGGATAACGATCAGAAAGGGGAAGACGCAGGAGCTTCGATCCGTAACGGGATCAAGGCAGTGAACGCATTCGGGCTTTGTAAAGAAGAAACCTGGCCTTATCGCCCGGAAAGATTCGCTGAGAAACCTTCAACGGAAGCCTATATTGAGGCGCTCGATCATCAGGTTCTTCAGTACCGCAGGATCTATCCCGTGACCAGGGAGGCAATAATGGATGCGGTTTACCAGGGCTATCCTGTTGTATATGGCAAGATACTGTATGAGTCCTTCCTGAGTGACGGGGTTGCAAAGTCGGGAGTTGTCCCTTATCCCCGGAGGTGCTGGGAGAAACAAATGGGAGGGCATTGCATGGTCATCTTTGATTATGACAAGGACTACTGCATTGAGCTTAACTCCTGGGGGGAGAGCTGGGGCTTTATGGAAGGATGCTGCAAGGTACCCTGGAAGTATGTTCTTGATTCGAGATTGGCATTTGATTTTTGGGTAATATATAAATCTGAGTAAACAAAAAAAGAAAATGAAAAAGTATTTAATGCTTCTAATGATGCTGTTTGTCGGTGCAATTGCACTGATAGCGCAGGAACCCGCAGATACGACAAACGTCAATATCATAACGGGAGGAACGCTCGCGGGATTCTTTAAGGATAACCTGTGGGCACTGATCTTTATTGCCTATTCCATACTTGAGGCATGGTTTGGGCAAACGCAATGGATTAAGGAGGGATCTGTATTAGCCTTCATTTGGAACTGGATCGGAAACCTGATTCATAAACAGGTGCCTACCGTTAAGGCTAAGTTTATGAATGAAGAACAGATCAAGACGGCGAAAGGGCTGAAGGTGCTTATCATCGGAGTTCTGCTGACAGGATTCGCAGTATCAGCCAATGCCCAGGGGCCATTCACCGGATTCTTCAAACCTGCTGCTGCCAATCCTGACATATATCAGATGGTTCAGGTGAGCAAGGCAATTAAATCAGGTACCCTTACCGCTGACTACGACCAGCCAATAATTAGCAGTAAGTGGCTAATCAGGCCGACCGTTGGAGTAGTGGCAAAAGCCTTTAGTTATAATAAGGATCTTAAAGAACTTGAAAGCTCTACATTTAATAAAGTAGGTTTCGGAATGGGCTGGCAAAAGTATGAAGAGATTAACGGAGAGGCATATAATAGCTTCGGGGCTAATCTTCTCTTACTGTTTGACAGTGATTTTGATATGAGTAAACTGAATTTTACCGCTGCTGCAACCGTTCATGCTCTGAAGTTGGTTGATGTTGGGATCGCCCGGGACTTCGGAATGAAACAATGGTTATTGCTTACAGGCATTACATATTCATTCTGATACCAGTGGCAGGAAGATCGGCCCGTGATTAGTTTCACGGGCTTTTTCTCGTATGTTATAAAACATATTTATATAATTATTGTTTCGTGCATACGGCCCAGGTGGTTGTTTCGCCCGATATTTTCTGCTGTTCAAAAAGTTCAATTTCCCGAGTTGACATTCCGCACTTTTGGATTGCGATTGAGGTTTTATAAACGGATCCATTATTGACGGTCCTGGAATACTGTATGCAGTCCCAGCAATATTCTGCTTCTGGTTTTTCACATGAAAAAAACAAGGCTAAAGAACAGAAAATGAATAACTTTTTCATCGTTTGACTTGTAATGTTAATAACTCTGTTAATAAAATATATATCAAATATACTTTTTTATTCGACATAACGTATTATATTTGTACAATATTTGACGAGCGAAGTAATGAAAAGCATGAACGAGAGATTTAAAGAGGCTTATGAAGGTTTGCCCAGGCGTGATTCCCTGAATCTACAAAGGGAACTAATCGGGCAGCTTGGATGGAGCCGCGATCTCTTTTACAAGAGGCTTAATAATGAGAGAAAGCTCAAGGCCGATGAAGTTCCTTCGCTCATTGCGATCTTTAAAAAATTTGGCATTGATATTATGCAGTAATTTATAGGCTGTCGTTCCTATAATTAATAGAATGTTAAGTACTAAAACACTGATTAACATTCTTTAACATTTAATACACGACAAGCCTTTAAATGTCTGCATTTATTGAAAATAAAGGTAGTATATTAAAAGCGTGTGAGTCGTGTTTAAAATTAAACTTACCGGTCCGGACATCATCAACCGTAAATACGTTGTGTATGTTGACGACGTTACTTCTGGGACTTTTCTCAGCAGACGCGCCGCGGATTCGTTTATTACTACCTGTGAAGAAGAACTGAATGAAGCACTGCTTTTTATTAATGAAGAGTATTGTACACTTAATCAGTTCTATCGGAGTTACTTTTTGGGCGACCAGGACTACAAATTTAAGTTTGAAGTCGGAAATCTTTTTGAGCTAATAAACAACAGGCTCAACTTCATTTCAGGGAAAGGTCCTTCGCTCAATTACAACTCCCTCGTCAGTCAGGCAATTTCTGTATGCCTGGAAAGCCTCACAGAAATCTGTGATCTTATCGAAAGGAAGAGCCGTCAGCGTTACGATATGCTGACGCGCCGCCGTATTGCGCTACGGAAAAAGGTCATTGATCAATACTGCCAGGCTTATACTGAGTTCAAAAAAGATGTTTGTAATAAACGATTAACCCAAACTAAACATGACAACGAATCAGAAGAAGCAAGACTTAAAGGAAGAAGATTTAAGGCTCAGGCGTGAATCTCTCCGGCTTCGCCTCCATTGCGAAGTATTATCAATGCACCCTCACAGCAAGGCATCTGAGAAGATACTTTCCCGCTATGCCAGGGGCTTTAGAGCAATAACCTTCAGTCTAAACTGACATGATCCGTGAATCATGCTTGAATCTTGCCTGTGGTCAGGCAAGGATTCCTGGTTATTTCGGTATTGACATAGTTCAAACCGATGCAGCAGATGCCCTCATGGATCTTGAACAATTCCCCTGGGACATAGCAGATGAATCAGCAGAAGAGATCCTTTGCAGTCATTACATTGAGCACACTTCAGACCTGATCAAATTCATGGATGAAGTTTACCGGATACTGAAGCCGGGAGGTTACATAAAGATAGTTGCTCCTTACTATACATCCATAAGATGCTGGCAGGATCCTACACATAAGAGAGCAATCAGTGAGGCAACATTTGACTATTTCAGCAAGGATTGGCGAGAGAGGGCAAACCTCACTCATTATCCTATCAAGTCAGATTTTGAGATCCATGTTGCCTATATCGACAATCCTGATGCTTTCACCTTGAATCCTCCCTTTGAAAATAACGGTGCTTTCTACCGCAGGCATTACTGGAATATCACTGATGACATTATTGCAACCCTTATAAAAAAATAATCATGCGCATTCTTTTTTACACGTACAACACAATCGACTCCTGTTCCTTCTATCGCTCCGGGGGAGTGGCAAAAGACATAACAAGGCAGACGGGTTATGAAATTGAAGTCAGATCCTTAAAGGATTCTGTTTTTCACTGGCAATCCCTTTTAAAGTATGACCTGGTAATGATGCAGCGACCTTATACAAACGAAGCCCTGACTATGGGAATTTACATTAAAAAACTCGGCATACCACTTTGGATTGACCATGATGATAATTTTCTGACTCTCCCCAGGGAGAATCGTATGGCTTCAACAATGACAAAGAAGGCAAAAAATATATTCCGGGATATACTTCAGATTGCCGATGCGGTCAGTGTGACGACCAATATTATGGCTGAAGAATTTAAGGAGTTCAATTCAAATATTCACGTTATTCCAAATGCGCACAATGACATGATTTTCGGCACCGAGAGATCAAATATTAAAAGAAATAATCTGATTCTTTGGAGGGGAAGTGACACTCATGTTAAAGATATATTGTTATATGCTGATCCAATGAGTGATGCAATCAAAAATTTTCCTTCTCACACTTTCGTTTTTGCCGGGCTTGATCCGTGGATGATCGAGTCGCAGGATAACCTTGAGGTTCTTCCGACAACAGATCCCGTTATCTATTTTAATACAATGCAACGGCTTGCCCCAAAACTTCTTCATGTACCGCTTCAGGATACTCTGTTTAACCGCTGCAAATCCAATATCGCGTGGATGGAGGCTACTTACTTCGGTGCCGTATGTGTTGCCCCTCAATTTGATGAATGGATAAAGCCGGGAGTTTTAAACTATGAGGATGGAAATGATTATTATGCATGGATAGCATCTGCCATAAAAGGAGAGTTGGACCTTGAAAAGTATGTCAATATATCCTGGGATTATATCTGTGATAACCTGCTTCTGAGCACCGTCAATCACAAACGCATTGAACTTATTAACTCCCTTGTGAAATGATATACGCATTTACTCTCGGCTATAACCTGGTATCAGAAATTGCCAAGACAACGAAGCTCCTGTATGAGCAGAATGATCGGGCTGATTTTCATCATATAATTGTTGATCTCGGCTTTCCGATGCTTAAGTACGATAAGATCCCCGCTGACTTCGGAATTGCTCAGTTCAACAATACCCTTGCCCTGATGCAGCTCGCTCGGATGTATGGCTCGGAATACCTGGCACTCCCTAACGTGGGAGTCTCACAGAACTGGACCGCAGTGTGTAGGCACATCAATCCAAAGGATGATGACATATTAATCGGGACCGATCCTGATGAACATCCCCAGGATAAGGGCTGGATGAAGGCAATGGCTGAAGTGATCCTTCACGGTGGTAATATCGCACTAGCAACCCTCATGAATGTTAATATGATCCCTATCCTGGCAAAGCAGAATCTTCAGCATGGATCTGTTCATGGTCACAGAATATCATGTATCCC
This sequence comes from uncultured Bacteroidales bacterium, assembly GCA_964500535.1. Taxonomy (GTDB): domain Bacteria; phylum Bacteroidota; class Bacteroidia; order Bacteroidales; family UBA1402; genus UBA8389. The sequence continues at coordinate 4,813 of CAZCPI010000070.1, read as the reverse complement.
TGAAGGCGGAATATGTGCCTGGGCGCTGATAGGTATATCAGGTAAGTTCTTCAGGGATCTCGGAAGTGAAATCCCCGTTCCGAGTCAGGGATCAAAATATGGATGGATAGAACAGGCACTAAGCACGAAATTAAACCAATTCGATTATAACTGGTGCCTGATGCGGGATTATACCGAGGTTCACACCGTTTGGCAAGGCAAGGAACCTTCCTTTCTTCAGGAGTGGAAACAGTATATAGTTGATCATGCCTCAGAGGGGCAAATTCATTTTGAGGACTTTTTAACCATGAAGAAGGAGGGTGTATTATGATTATTGTAACAGGAGCAGCCGGATTTATTGGCAGTGCAGTCTGTCGTAAGTTAAGTGAGCAGGGACTTGCAGTGATTGGTATTGATGATCTCTCATTTGGCTATGAGAAGAACATACCTAAAGGTATTCACTTCGAGAAAATCGGTTTTGAATCCTTTGTTAGAAACGGGTATGCCGGGAAATATGCCTTCTCAGAAGAAGATATTGTGATTCACCTTGCTACGGCTAATATTGTTTATGCTCAGAGTCATCCTGTTGAGACTTTTAAGGTTAATGCAGAAAAGACTATTGAGTTTTTAAAGAGCATTCCAGGAAAGATCATTTATACTTCAACATCTTCTGTTTATGGCAATCCTGAATATGTGCCGACTTTTGAAGAAGCAGAGATAAATACATCAAATGCTTACGACAGTTCTAAGCGGTCTGCTGAGTTATTCCTTCAGAAGCGAGGCAATTATACCACTCTCAGACTTACTAACGTTTATGGCCCTTATCAGCGACCGGAGAACCCGTATTGCGGAGTGATTGGAAAGTTGATCGACTCTGCTTATAAGGGCAAAGCATTCCCCGTCTATGGTGACGGCACTGATACCAGGGATTACACCTATGTGGATGATGTTGTTGATGCAATCATTTCCGCTGCCTGTATCTATCCGGCTCGCAATACTGAGATTAATATAGGCACTGGCATTGAGACAAGCGTGAATGATCTCATTAAGGCAGTGGAACAGGAGAGCGGTAAATCAGTAATGAGAAAGCAGGTCACAGAAAGACCGATTGATACTATCAGAAGGCGGTGCCTCTTTATTGATAAGGCTGCCCTGCTCCTGAGATATGAACCTAAGACTCCGATTGTGGAGGGGATCAAGAAGACTATTGAATGGTATAAAGCGAACTATAAATAAATAATTACTAAACCTTAAAAAACGAGCAAAATGGAAATTGAAAGGCCAGCAACAGTACATACTTCAAACGACATCGCTTTAGATGCAAAAATTCACTATGAAGTAAAACCTCATGTTGACATCAACGGGGTTACAATTTATGATTTAAAGGATAATAAAAGGTATGTTGATTCTTATGCAACCAAGATTACTATTTATTATCCTATTGATTTAGAGGATCAAAAGCAATACATGAAGATAATTTTCAGTGCTGGTTCATTATTGGATATTGCTGATGAAATTAGAGAGAATGAAGGTGAAATGATAAAACAATTTTAATTATAAACCAATGAAACCTGAATTAAAAAAGTTGATTTCAGAACACCTGAGAGATTCCATTCTTAACGAGGATCTCAGCAACAGGGAAGCAGCTGACAAAATAGGGATCAAGTCTCCCTATATAAGCATGGTCTTCAATCAGAAACTTTGGGACAGTTGCCCGGCAAGCGCATGGGAGAAACTTGAAGCATGGCATATGAGCAGGTTGAACATTAAGGATTTTATGTTTACAGGGCCTTATGTTGAGATGCCAATAGCACCCGTTTCCGAGCAGGAAAAACAGCCTGAAACCGCTCCTGAAGAAAAGAACCCTGTTAAGACTTCAAAGCCTAAAGTTAAACAAAAGAGGAAGACCGATCCTGACAAGATTCAGCAGGAAGCATTCAGTAAATATTCATCAACTGAAGCTCCCTTTCTTGTTATCCCTGCTGTGGCAACTCCTGATGTTCAGTTCACGGATACGGCTCGCCTGAAGGTTGCTCTCGATATAGAGATTAATTTAGTTGTGAACGGTCAAAAAGTGATGGTATCATGAGCAAGGTAACTCCGAGTCTTAAACCGACAGATCCGCAGCTCTCGATATTTTACAACACGACTCACATGAGCGAGTCAGAGCTGATGATCAGAAGAGTGGCAGCCTCAAGGCAGAATACTCTTATCCTTCGCTTCTTCCAGGATAACCCGCAGGGCTATTTCACACCCTTTGAGGTTCAGAAGTATTCAAGTCTTAACAACACTCCCATAACCTCAATTCGCAGGGCAATCAATACCCTTACAGATGCAGGGATGTTGATCAAGACAGACCGGATGAAGGAAGGGGAATACGGATCAATGAATCATACATGGAAACTCGCCTGATATGACTAACCTCAAGAATACAGAATATTTTCCGCACGATATGACAGCGAAGGATGATCCTAAAATGATGATAATGATGTCACAGTTAGGATTAGAGGCATACGGAATTTACTGGATATTGGTTGAGTATCTCCGTGCGCAGTCAGAATATAAGGCTCCTCTTATTCTTCTCGATGCGCTCTCTCGCAGATATGGATCATCAAGGGAAAAATTTGAGGCTATTATAATGAATTATTCTCTTTTTGAGCATGATGATGTAAATTTTTGGACTCCCAGCCTCATAAGAAGAATGCTCCCTCTTGATTATAAAAGAGAGAAAATGAAACAATTAGCATTAAAACGCTGGAATGATGATGCGGAGGCAATGCGTACGCATAGCGAAGGCACTGCGCAGGCAATGCAGAGTAGAGTAGAGAAGAGTAGAGTAAAGAAGAGTACAGTAAAGAAGAGTAAAGGAGAGCAGAGTAAAGAAAACGCTGCACTCGCTGACCTCTCTTTTTGTGATGAATCTTTTCTTTCTCTATGGGAAGAGTGGTTAAAGTTTAAGAATGAACTCAAAGATCCTTATAAAACTCAAACCGGAATGAAGAAGGAATATACTCACCTGCTTAACATCAGCGGTAATGATCCATCTGTTGCCCGGAAGATAGTTGAGAAGAGCATCCGCAAGGAGTGGAAGGGATTATTCCCGCTCGATGATAAGGAAAACACAGTACCAGGTGAAGATCCGGTTCAAAGGATTATGAATGACATTAAAAAAGCGAGGGCTCAGTAATGGAAATCAAAAATACAGATTACCCTATTTTCGCTAACTACAAAATCAGCGATATTCCCCGCGACAGGCTTGCCGGGATCTTGGATGAACTCTCCGCTCTTGCCATGTTTCAGATGAACTCTCTTCTAAAAGGGGATGTGCTTAAACCTACTATTGAAACAATCGTAACTATCATTAAGGATAAGTTTGCTCATTATCCTTTGCATCTGATAACTCATGCCTTTGACCAGGGCTCTCTCGGAGAACTTGGAGGTACTTCATCATTCAATGTTCGTAATGTCTATATATGGCTATCAGCCGTAAAAGAAAACTACAACAGGCTCACCGCGGAGCAGTGGAGTAAGGAAGAGACAAGACGCAAGATCACTGAAGAAAAGACCTGGAAAGAGACAGGAGGCGGTGACGCTATTTTCGGAACAGCAGTATCATTAAAGCTCTCATGGGTATATGCAGGCAGGATTCATCCTGACAACTGGGAGCTCTATACTCTTGATGATATTGTAAGACTGCTCCGTATGGGAGAAACGGTTCAGAGTATTAAACCTCAAATGATAAGAGGATGAAAAAAGAACTTCTTGAAAAGGAATACTTGGAAAGTTATCGCCAGGGAAACAGCTGCCTGACAACAGTGGTATTGATTCTCCTTGTTATGATGATAGCAGGAGCATTAATTGGATTGGTTTTATGACAGAGGACATTATGGCAAAGACAGATATTATACTGATGACAAAAGAGCAGGAGAGATCGCTGCGGATATATAATGCAATACTGCACAAAACTATCAAATTGATTGAGCAGTATCCTGATGCTGAGATCACAATAAGGATTAAACCTATTAAAAAAAGAAAATCATAAAAGAGTCAACTTGCTGGAAATGCTACGCCTGTTTGCTGGGCGTGTTCCTGGTAGTAACTTATTTGATTGTGCCGGGCTTGTAGTCTGGCTCAGATGACAATATTAGCGGTAACGGACAGGTGTATGTTGTCGGTTTAATGCAACATACACGTAGTTAGGGTTAGTTATAGCAGTTAAAAGGAGAAACAAATAAAAATTAGAGCGATGGAAATGAACAACAAAGAACAGTTTGACTTCTATGTAAAGAGTGGGATATTAAAGGCTGATCAGGATGTTGCGAGGGTAGAGGCTCTTGCAAACAGGTTAATTGAGATACTTTATAAGCCCGATGTATCAAGGTCGTTATTTATACCTAATTGGAAATTAATAGAAGCCGAGGGCATTGATAGTGAAGAACCTATTAATTGGAGTGATCTTCGGGCTACTGTTTGCAAGAGAGAGGGTTTGTTTATAGTCACCATTGAGGAAGCTTCTCCGGGTGCGTGTCAGACCTTATGTGACTATGTCGAAAAGTATTTGAGTGCGTGGGGGTGGCCAGTAACTATTGACACCGAATGGTGATGGCAATTTTTATTTGTTTAGCGTCAGCGATAATTAACCCTAACGGACACAAATAAAACAAGTTAAAAATATATCACGATGGAAAAGAACAAAATGGTTTTATTCAGCAAGGACATTTTTAAGGGAGCGAGAATTTGTATTCGCAATCAATACTCAGAACATTTCAATGACTGGAATTTATTGATTATAGGCAAATCTTTCTTTCAGGAACGAATAGAATACAAATTTGGA
>CAZCPI010000069.1:0-11966 GCA_964500535.1 uncultured Bacteroidales bacterium | reverse complement strand
TTTTTGCTTTCATAGGTTGGAGTTGTAAAAGCATGCAAAGTTCAATTCAAAGCTTAGAAAAACTGTGAACATCGGTTTTTTATCGGTGGATATATGGTTATCACCCGAAATATGAAAAAGTTTTTTGAAAATTCTACAGATCAACTTTTTCAACATGTCCTTCATCGACATACCAAAGGAAACCTTCGACTTTGTTGTATCCCATGTCAAGGAGTAGTTTGCTGTAAAATCTGATTTGTGCTTTATATTTTGGGGAGGGTTTCCCGAATTTAAAATCCACGATTTTTACCGAATCCTCAGAAATCATGACACGGTCCGGTCGTTTTTGCTGAAGCTTGCCAATTTTGTCCGGAAAGATGATTGAGCACTCATTAAAAGTTTTGTATTTGCCCGAATACCAGTCAGATACTTCCGGATTTGATAGTGCTTTTCTGGCGGTTTCAGCATATGTCAAAGATTCCTGACTGTCAATGAGGCCTTCTGTAAGCATATTTTTTAATGCTGAATCCAGGTCTTCTGTTACCTGAATGGCTGAAAAAAGTCTGTGAAGTATATTTCCTCTGTCAATGTATTTACTTTTGAAGCCTTCTGGATCTTTGCCTTTGCTGAACTGAATTGATTTTTGAGATTGTCTGAATTTTGTCTTGTGGGCAAAGCTCCTGAACGGAGTTTCAATATCATTTCCTTTTACGAAAAGACCTTTTTCATTTTTTTGAATATCATTTTCTGTATATAGTTTGCCGTAGCTGAAGCGTGAAACCCGGATTTCATCAATATCCTGATCCGAATCTGATGGAATATATGCGTTTAAAAATTCTTCATTCAGACTGTATTCGCCGGCCTGCCTGTTGAAAAGGGTTTGTAGCAAGTGACCAATTTTTTGTGGCTCTTTTTCTTTTTTGTCCTGGTTTTGTTCTTCGCAATATACAATGAGGTTATGTCTGGGGCGTGTAAACGCAACGTAAAGAAGATTGAGGGCGTCTACCCAAAGTTGAAGTGTTTCTTCTTTATAATCATTATTAAAAACAGAGTGTTTAAGCTCTTTTTTGTAATCTACCGGAAGAAGATCAAGCTCATTGTATGGTTTTGTTGCCGGTTCGCACCAGATTGTTGTGTTTACATTCGAAAGCAGTTTCCAGTCACAGAATGGTAAAATGACTGTATGAAATTCCAGTCCTTTTGACTTATGAATAGATAATATTCTGATTCCATTTACAGCTGTTCCTCCCGGTATCTTAGTCTTATACATGGTTTCATCCCAATATTGTATAAAAGATGAAATGTCGGCTGATGATTTTGAAAGATATTCATCAAGCTTGTCCATAAAACAGAAAAGGTAGCTGTCCTGAGACGGTATCCTGTGGATTTCAAAAATCCTGTGTAGTTCTTCAATAAGCTCATGAAGAGGCATTTTTTGAAGCTTCCCGATGTTTTGGGTAAATTCCTCAGGTAAAATTGATGTTTCTGAACTAAATATTTCCGTGCTTTCGGGATTAAGTCCCAGTACATCTATGGCATAATCCAGCTTTAACATTGCCTGAATTACAGGATTTTGCGGATCGTTGAGCAATTTTAATGCATCAATCAAAATCTGTGCCCCTTTTGATGATTCAAGTAAGAATGCTTCATCCGAGATTATGTCATAACACAATTTTTTATCAGCTTTTTCGCTTGTTTTGTAATTGGCAAAATGCGCAGCTATTTTAGGGATATACTTGTTTTCACGGATTATAATTGCAATCTCATTTGGCTTTATTCCAGACCTTTGAAGATCTTCAACATTTAGTATCAGTTTATCAAGTACGGTTTCTTCATATGAAGTATTCTTGTCGGTTTTAATAAATGATATTTCTACCAGACCGTTTTTTTCTGTTGTATTTGACTCCTGACTGATATCGCTGTAGGCATTTGAAAGTTCAGAACTGTTCTCCCCGAATTGTTCCATGTACATTTTGCTGATAATCTGCTGTAAACTAAGGAAAACCTCATTGTTGAAATGTATAATGTTCAGGTCGCTTCTCCAGTTTTTCCCGAGAGTCTCCTTTTTGATATCAAAAGGGTGCATTTCAGCTGACATGCTTCCAAGTATTCTCCAGTCTCCGTTTCTCCAACGGTAGATTGATTGTTTTTCATCTCCGACAATGAGGCTGTCGTGATTGTTTGCAAGTCCCTCGGCAAGCAGTGGCTTGAAAGTATCCCATTGCATTCTGGAAGTATCCTGAAATTCGTCAAATAAAATATTATTGATTTCAGTACCAGTCTTTTCATAAATAAATGAAGTGTCTCCATCTTCCAGAAGGCTTTTAAAGAGAGCATTCGTATCTGAAAGCAGAAACCTGTTGTTGTCGTAATTCAGCTGTCTTACCTGTGCGGCTATATCTGAAAGCAATCCAATCTGATTCAAGTGATTTGATGCCGCTTTTGCTGAAACCCATTCAGGGTAAAGGGATTTTCTGTTTTTTTCAGTATTAACCAACAAAGGGTAGAGTTTTTCATTTACAAGAGAAACCAGTGTTTTGTCTTTTGCTTTTGCTGCAGTAAGCCAGTTTTCCGGGTTTTCAAGGCAACTTTGTGCAGTCTTGTTAAGTAATTCATCAGGATTGAATTCTCCGGAAAGAACTTTTTTGAAATATGAGTAAATCCCTCTCTCTCCGTTTTTTAAGTCATTGACAGAATATCCGCGATCTTCAAGAAATTTAAGAAAATCTTTTGCAGGTTGCTTTATTTTTTCTTCTGCTTCTTTAGCGATTTTATCAAGCTTATTCCTGTAAACTTTCAGGAAATTTTTGTCTTTTAGTTTTTCTTCCAGTTGTTTTTCCTTGTCCTTGAATTGTTCTTTGAAAATGGACTTTCCAAAATTATTTAGTGTATTGTTTATCTTCCAGCTTTTTCCGTCCGTAAGCATTTCTTCCATGTAATCGGTTATCCACTTCAATAATAACGGATCACCCGAAGCTTTATCCATAACGGCATCTACGGCATCTGCAAGTACTTTCTCGTTATCCAACTCAATGTTAAGCCACGCTCCGAGACCAAGTTCACGGGCAAGGTTTCTCAAAACTGACTGAAAGAAACTGTCAATGGTTTCTATTCTGAATCGTCCGTAATCGTGCAGAAGGAGTTCGATTGCTATTTTAGCTTTGAGTCTGGCCTTGTCGGGAGTGATTGAGAGATCATCACAAATTGTTTGAAGCATCGGAGATACAATACCTTTATTGTGCTCTGTAACAATTTCATAAAGTCCTCCAAGTACACGCTCTTTCATTTCCGCAGTAGCCTTGTTTGTGAAGGTTACTGCCAGTATGTTACGGTATGAATATGGATCAGATATAAGTATTTTTAGCATCTCCACAGAGAGTCGCCATGTTTTACCTGATCCGGCTGAGGCTTTATATACTACAAGGTTGGACATCAATCAGATATTAAATTTAAAAGAATTCAGTTTGTATTACTGTTTCTCTGAAACCAAAAATAGTGGTATTTTTGCAATCCACGTCATGTTCGCGAACGAATTTACTAACTGAACAATTTTGTTCGTAGTCGTTATAGAGTATTTAATATTTAAAGAATTATTTTGTGAAAGTCTGTATCGCTGAAAAACCGAGTGTCGCCCGTGAAATTGCTTCTGTACTGGGAGCAAATCAAAAAAGAGACGGTTATATCGAAGGCAACGGCTATCAGGTTACGTGGACTTTCGGGCATTTGTGTACACTTAAAGAACCTCAGGATTACACGCCCGGCTGGAGATTCTGGAATATTAATACTCTTCCCATGATTCCTCCAAAGTTTGGTATAAAGCTGATTGAGAATGACAGTTATAAAAAGCAGTTTGAAACCATATCAAAACTGATCGCCGGAGCTGAGGAAGTTATAAATTGCGGTGATGCCGGGCAGGAGGGAGAGCTTATCCAAAGATGGGTTATGCAGAAAGCCGGTTGTAATTGTCCGGTAAAAAGACTTTGGATCTCTTCTTTGACAACAGATGCGATTAAAGAAGGTTTCACCAATCTGAAATCTCAGGAAGATTATAAATCACTTTACGAGGCAGGCTTACTGAGGGCAATTGGAGACTGGTTGCTCGGTATGAATGCCACAAGACTATTCACAGTCCGATTTGGCAAAGACCGTCAGGTTTTATCAATCGGAAGGGTTCAGACTCCTACATTGGCACTGATAGTTAACAGGCATGCTGAAATTAAAAATTTTGTACCTCAGACCTATTGGGAGTTGAAAACTGTCTATCGTGATACTGTTTTTAGTGCAGTCAAGGGTAAATTTGATGACAGGCAATCCGGTTTGTCTGCCCTTGAAAAAATTCAAAATGAAGAGTTTACAATACTTGATATTTCACTCAAAAAAGGCACTGAAGCTCCTCCAAGACTTTTTGACCTGACCTCATTGCAGGTGGAATGTAACAAGAAGTTTTCTTTTACGGCTGAAGATACTCTTAAGCTGATTCAATCTCTGTATGAAAAGAAACTTACGACATACCCGAGAGTTGATACGACTTTTTTAAGTGATGACATTTATCCGAAGATAGAACCGACTTTAAAAGGTTTGAAAGAGTATTCTTCATTGACTCAGCCCGTACTTGCAGGAAAGATTCCAAAATCAAAAAAGGTTTTTGACAATAGCAAAGTTACAGATCACCATGCCATTATTCCCACCGGGGTAGGACCTGTAAATATTTCTGCTGACGAAAGGAAGGTTTACGATCTTGTAGTGCGCAGGTTTATCGCAGCATTTTATCCTGATTGCCGTTTTTCAACCACCACAGTAAATGGTGAAACCGGTGGCATCGGTTTCAAAACTTCAGGAAAACAAATACTTGATCCGGGATGGAGAGTCGTTTTTGAAAAAGAACAGAAGAACTCAAAAGATGATGATGATCAACCGGGTAAGGATGTGGATGAAGAAAAAACATTACCTGATTTTATAAAGGGTGAAACCGGTCTTCATAAGCCTGAATTAACTGAGAAACAGACTCTGCCACCAAAGCCATATACCGAAGCCACGTTATTGAGAGCTATGGAAACTGCCGGGAAACTGGTTGACAATGAGGAGTTGAGAGACCTGATGAAGGAAAATGGCATAGGAAGGCCATCTACAAGGGCAAATATCATAGAAACGCTTTTCAAACGTAATTACGTTGTCAGAGAAAAAAAGAATCTTGTTCCTACTCCTGTGGGTATTGAACTTATTAATCTGATTAATGTTGATTTATTAAAATCAGCGGAACTGACCGGTTTGTGGGAAAAGAAATTAAGACTTATTGAACGTTGCGAATACAGTCCGTCAACTTTCCTCGAAGAGCTTAAATCAATGGTTGTTGAGGTGGTTTCACAGGTAAAATAAAAAATCTGCATATTCATGCGTTTTTGCAATCTCCAGTTTGCAAAATAGAAGTTTTTTTATTTATCTTTGCCACTTCAAGAATTGTACAATTATGGGAAGTTTCTACCGTACCCACAAATATCTGGTCGAACATGTGCAGACTCCTGTACAGAGACAGTTGATGAATGAAATCGACTGGAATCACAGACTTATTGGTATTAAGGGTAGCAGGGGAGTTGGTAAAACGACTTTTTTGCTTGAATATGCCAAACAGAAATTTGGTACAGATCGTTCCTGTCAATATATTAATCTGAATCAGTTTTATTTTACAGAGCACAGTATCGTTGATTTTGCTCTTGAATTTTGTGGTAAGGGTGGAAAGACTTTGCTGATTGATCAGGTTTTTAAGGATCCTGAATGGTCAGCACATCTCAGGGAAATATACGAGAAAGTTCCTGATTTGCACGTGGTTTTCACAGGATCATCTGTTATGAGACTTAAGGAAGAAAATCCTGAGTTGTCAGGTATAGTTAAGTCATATAATCTTCGGGGTTTCTCATTCAGGGAATATCTTAATTTGATGACCGGGGCAGATCTTAAATCTTATACAATAGAAGATATACTTAAGAATCATGAAAATATTGCAGCCGGTATACTGTCTAAAGTTAAACCGCTGGATTATTTTAAAGATTATCTTCATCATGGCTATTATCCTTTTTTTCTTGAGAAAAGGAATTTTTCTGAAAATCTGCTCAAGACTATGAACATGATGATTGAGGTGGATATTTTATTGATTAAACAGATTGAATTAAAATACCTTTCCAAAATCAGGAAATTATTATATTTGTTGGGTCATGATGCTCCGTGTGTTCCTAATATCAGTAACCTCAGCAAGGAGATTGAAATTTCGAGGGCTACTGTGATGAATTACATGAAGTATCTTGAAGATGCAAGGTTGATTGACCTTATGTATCCTGTTGGCGAAAGCTTTCCCAAAAAACCGGACAGGGTATTTCTACATAATACAAACCTTTTGTATGTGCTTCAGGATGAAGTAAATCCACAGGTTGTATGTGAAACATTTTTTAATAATTCATTACATAAGACCCAAAAGGTCTATCAGGGTAAAAAAGGCTCACATTTTCTTATTGACGGAAATATTGAGTTTCAGGTATGCAGCACGAAAAAAACCGGAAGAGGGAAAGACGGTTTATATTATGCCATAAACGATATTGATAAAGGCAAAGACAATATCATTCCATTATGGCTTTTCGGCTTTTTGTATTAGGATTTAAATGATTAACATAAACTATTAATTTTTAGCTGTATGACAAAACAAAAAAAGTTTTTGACATGTGACGGAAACCAGGCTGCTGCACACATCGCGTATATGTTTAGCGAAGTAGCCGCAATTTATCCGATCACTCCTTCTTCAACGATGGCTGAGTACGTAGACGAATGGGCTGCGAGCGGAAGAAAGAATATCTTCGGTGAAAAGCTGGTTGTTGAAGAAATGCAGTCTGAAGCAGGTGCAGCCGGAGCGATGCATGGTGCTTTGCAGGCAGGAGCTCTTGCAACAACCTTTACTGCTTCTCAGGGTTTGTTGCTCATGATACCAAACATGTACAAGGTTTCAGGCGAATTGTTGCCTGGCGTTTATCATGTTTCAGCAAGAGCTATTTCATCTCAGGCATTATCAATATTTGGTGACCATCAGGATGTTATGGCTGTTCGTCAGACAGGTTGTGCAATGTTGGCAACCGGTTCTGTTCAGGAAGTTATGGATCTTGCAGCTGTAGCACATTTATCTGCTATAAAAAGTCGTGTACCTTTCGTGCATTTCTTTGACGGATTCCGTACTTCACACGAAATTCAGAAAATTGAACAACTGGATCAGGAAGAACTTGCAGGACTTATCGATCAGGATGCATTGAAAGCATTCCGTGAACGTGCATTAAATCCTGAAAAACCTGTTTTGAGAGGTACAGCTCAAAATCCGGATATTTATTTCCAGGCTCGTGAAGCATCTAATCCTTTTTATGACAACGTTGTAGGAATTGTAGAAGATTACATAAATGAAATGAATAAGCTTACAGGCCGCAAATATGGTTTGTTTGATTATTACGGTGCTCCTGATGCTGATCGTGTAGTTATTGCAATGGGCTCTGCTACTGAAGCTTTACGCGAAGGAATAGACTATCTTACAGCTAAAGGTGAAAAAGTTGGTCTTGTTGCTGTACATCTCTATCGTCCATTTTCTGCTAAGCACTTCCTTGCTGCTGTGCCAAAGACTGCAAAGAAAATTTGCGTACTTGACCGCACAAAAGAACCGGGAGCAACTGGTGAACCATTGTATCTTGATGTTAAGGATTGTTTCTATGGTCAGGAAAATGCGCCAATGATTGTAGGCGGTCGCTATGGTTTATCATCAAAAGACTTTACACCTGCTCAGGTTCTCGCTGTTTACGAAAACCTTGCAATGAACCTTCCAAAGAATCATTTCACAGTAGGTATTGTGGATGATGTAACTTTCACTTCACTTAATCTGAAGGAAGAAATTGCACTTGGTGGTGCCGGCACTTATGAAGCTAAATTTTATGGCCTTGGCGCTGATGGTACGGTTGGTGCAAACAAGAATTCTATAAAGATTATTGGCGATAATACAGATAAGAAGGTACAGGCATATTTCGCTTATGACAGTAAAAAGTCTGGTGGTTTCACCTGCTCTCATTTACGTTTTGGCGATTCTGAAATCCGTTCTACATATCTGGTTACTACTCCTGACTTTGTGGCTTGCCACGTACAGGCTTATCTGAATCTGTATGATGTAACAAAAGGCCTGAAGAAAAACGGAACCTTCCTGCTGAATACTGTATGGAGTCCTGAAGAAGTTCAGAAGAACCTTCCTGCTAAGATTAAGAAATATTTTGCAGTAAATAACATTTCCTTATATATAATAAATGCTACTGAAATTGCTCAGAGCATTGGGCTTGGTAATCGTACAAATACTATACTTCAGTCTGCATTTTTCAAGATCACAAATGTAATTCCTTACGATCTTGCTGTTGAAAAGATGAAATACGCTATCAACAAGTCTTATGGTAAGAAAGGTGAAAGCATTGTAAAGATGAATTATGCTGCGGTCGACCGTGGTGGTGACTACTCAAAGGTTGAAATACCTTCCGAATGGGCAAATATTGTTCTGGAAGATGAGATTGTTAATGAAAAAATACCTGCATTTGTACGTAATGTTGTTCAACCAATGAATGCACAATCAGGTGACGATCTGAAGGTTTCAGCATTTAAGGGACGTGAAGATGGTACATGGGATCAGGGTACTTCCAAATTTGAAAAGCGTGGTGTTGCGAGTCACGTTCCTGTTTGGAATGCTGAAAACTGCATTCAGTGTAACCAATGTGCATACGTTTGTCCTCACGCTACTATCCGTCCTTTTGTTTTGGATGAGGCTGAACAAGCTATTCAACCCGAAGGTTTTACCACTTTAAAAGCCAATGGTAAGCAGTTTGCCGGAATGACATTCAAGATACAGGTGAACGTAATGGATTGTCTTGGTTGTGGTAACTGTGCTGATGTATGTCCGGGTAATAAGGGGAACAAAGCACTTGAAATGGTTCCTATTGAAACTCAATACGCAGAACAAAATAACTGGGATTTCTGTGTTGAAAATGTGAAGACCAAGCAAAATCTTGTAGATATCCAGGCTAATGTGAAGAATTCTCAGTTTGCAACTCCTTTATTTGAATTCTCTGGTGCATGTATGGGTTGTGGTGAAACTCCATATGTGAAACTGATTTCACAGCTATTTGGTGATCGTCAGATTGTTGCCAATGCAACAGGATGTACTTCAATTTATTCAGGATCAGCTCCATCCACTCCTTATACTACAAATGATAAAGGACGTGGTCCTGCATGGGCAAGCTCATTGTTTGAAGACAATGCAGAATATGGATTAGGTATGACCTTTGCTACTGAAGTTATGCGTGATCGTCTTGCTGACTTGTTTAACAAAGGTTTAGCTTGTGATTGTTGTAGTGATGAACTCAAAGGCTATTTCACTGAATGGCTTGAAAACCGTGAAAATGCAGCTAAAACTATTGAACTTGAGGCAAAAATCACACCACTTGTAAATTCATGTGATTGTGATATTTGCAAGAGTATCCGCCCGTTAACTAAATATATCATCAAATTGTCTCAATGGATAATTGGTGGTGACGGATGGGCATATGATATCGGTTACGGTGGTCTTGATCATGTATTAGCATCAGGTAAGAATGTAAACGTACTTGTGGTTGACACAGAAGTTTATTCAAACACCGGTGGTCAATCATCAAAATCAACTCCGGTTGGTGCTGTCGCTAAGTTTGCAGCAGCAGGTAAACGTGTACGTAAGAAAGATCTTGGTCTTATGGCTACGACTTATGGATATGTTTATGTAGCACAAATTGCTATGGGTGCTAATCAATCCCAGACTCTTAAAGCGATTCGTGAGGCTGAAGCATATGATGGACCATCCTTAATAATTGCTTACGCTCCTTGTATTAGTCATGGTCTTAAAGCAGGAATGGGTAAAGCTCAGGATGAAGAATCTCGTGCTGTAGAATGTGGATACTGGCATCTTTATCGTTTTAATCCAGCTATGGAAGCAGAAGGAAAGAATCCTTTCCAGCTTGACAGCAAAGAGCCGGATTGGACAAAGTTCCAGGACTTCCTGTTGGGTGAAGTTCGCTACAACTCACTGAAGAAGGTGTTCCCCAAAGAAGCTGAAGAATTGTTCCGGGCTGCAGAGCTAAATGCAAAATGGCGTTATAACGGTTATAAGAGATTGTCTGAACAGATATTTTAATTGTTAATATATATTCGTAAAAACAGGTCGTCAATACTGGCGGCCTGTTTTTTTGTGCTTTTTAGGTAATTTATACCCTTAATCTATTGTGGTTTGATTGTATATTTGCAATGCAGGCTGCCTGTTAAAATGTACTTATTGAAAAACATTCTTCAGATGATTGGATACTTAAATAAATATTTGCTGCCCTTGCCAATAATATTTTTGTTATTTCTTTCGCTTACTGCCGGAGCTAACGAAAATCAAATGGTATTGACACATCTGACTACTGATGATGGTTTGTCGCAAAACACGGTAGTTGCAGTTCACAAAGATAAAAAAGGACTTTTGTGGTTTGGTACCTGGGATGGTCTTAATAAATATGACGGTTATCGTTTTACTGTTTTTAAATCAAACCAAAATCCTGATGATGAAAATAGTTTGCTTCAGACAAGGGTGGACTGGATAAGGGAAGATAAGTTTGGTTTCCTGTGGGTAAAGACGTATGATGATTTACTTTACAGATTTGATCCTTCCAAAGAATATTTCCTGAGAGTTTCAGGGAAAACTGCAACAGGTTACGAAAAGATTAATGATGTCTGGGTCCTTGAAAACGGTGTAGTATGGTGCTCACTTAAAAAAGGTGGTTATTACAAAATACTGACTGATAATCTTGATAAATCATTAACTATCATAAACAGTACAAAAACGTCAACTTTAAAAAATTCGGGTCAAATCAATCAGGTGTTTCTTGATGCAGCAGGTAATACATGGATACTTGCTCAGCATGGGCTTGCCAGACAAATAAGTGGAGAAACCACTCCATCTCCGGTTTTTAAGATGAATTCTGAAAAATCAAACATTTCTTCTTTTGTCTCATATCTGGAAACCTCAAAAAATATTTTTTTTGGTACCGACAAAGGCGTTTTGTGGATTTATGACAAGTTTGATAAGTTTTTCAGGAAAATTGATACTGATTTCAAAACAGGCATTTATTATTTGCAGTTGATATCCGGTGAAAGAGTTTTCGTTGGTTCAAGAGATAAAGGATTCATGTTGTTTAATCCGGCTTCTGATAAATCAGATTATTATAACAAGAACAAATATCCCCAAATGAAAAGCGATAATATATTTGGTGCTTTTTCAGATGATTCCGGCAATGTCTGGTTGTCGCTTGATATTCCGGGAGTTCTTTTATTTAATTCTGAGTCAGGTTCATTCAGCTATTTGTTGCAGAGTACTCCAAATATTAACAGATCGCTTTCACCGGAAGCAAGATTTTTTGTATTTAAAGATATTCACGGCACTTTTTGGATTCATACCAGAGAAGGCTCACTTTTTACTTATAATAAAAAAAATAATTCTCTTGAGTGGTTTCATAATAAACCTGGAAGTCCCGATTGCATTTTCAGGTCAAATATACAGGTGGCTTATTCCGACAGAGAAGGTGTTCTGTGGGTTTGCTCAGGTAATCAGGGTATTTACAAATGTGTAAAAGGAAACAATGAGTTTAATTTTACGTCGATGGAACCCTGGATTAAAAATGGTACTCCAGATATCAGAAGCTTGTTCAAGGATCCTGCAGGCAATATCTGGGTTTCTTCAAAAGCCGGAGAACTCAGGATTTTTGACAAAAACATGAAATCTTTAGGGGTGCTCTGCCGTGATGGTGCTCTGAGAACTTCCGGAGACTATTATATTTCTGTGTATAAGATATTGCTGGATTCAAAAAAAAGGATATGGCTGGCAACAAAAGGTCAGGGATTGATAATGTTGAAACCAAAAAATC
>CAZCPI010000068.1:0-12137 GCA_964500535.1 uncultured Bacteroidales bacterium | reverse complement strand
GGACCAATAATCCTGCTGTCAAGATACTCAATTGTTCTGATTTTCAAATCAATATTTCCTTCGTGACCGGCCTCATCAGAAGCTTCGACATGCAAAAAGACAAAATCATTATTTTTGAGTTCATCAATAGCCGCTTGCGCTTTACCTTCATAATTGGTATCATATAGTCCTGTAGCACCTTCAACATTTATCGTCTTCAAACCAGCGTATTTCCCGATGCCCTTAATAAGGTCAACAGCAGAAATGACACTACCGCTTTTTATTTGAGGAAACCTCTGCATCAAAGTCTTCATAACAGGTTTATAACCCGGCGACCATGGCCAGATGCTATTGGCAGGATCTTTACCCTCAGCTACCCTTTTTAAATTCAAAGGGTGATCAGAAAGGATCTTTTGTGAATCCAGAATTAGTCTATTCAAAAAATGAGCAGTTTCAACAGGACTCATCTCCGTTTTTGAAAGCTCAACTGAAGAATCTGATTTTATCAGTACATCCATAAACGGCGTTCCCGGCACATCATGTGGTGGTGTACAGGAAATCTGCTTATTACCTCCCTTAATTACCAGAAGATGCCTGTAGGATATACCTTCGTGAAACCTTACCTTATCAGAACCAAGCTTTTCCTGCAAAGCAGCTATTAATTCAGATGCTTCTTCATTTGAAATATGACCCGCTGAATGGTTCTTGATTTTTTCATTTTCAATGCAAATCAAATTGCATCTCATTGCCATTTCACCGGGCAAAATATCTACCCCTATGCTTGCCGCCTCCAGAGAACCGCGACCTTCATAATCAGTTTTTACATCATATCCAAGCAAACTCATGTTTGCTATCTCACTTCCCGGAGCAAAACCGTCAGGAACAGTGGATAACATACCACTTCGTCCCATTTTAGCCAGCATATCCATATAGGGTGTTGATGCAACCTGCAGAGGAGTCCTGTCTCCTAATGACTTTATTGGTTCATCTGCCATTCCATCGCCAAGTATTATAATATACTTCATATCATTACTTTTTTTTGGATGAATCCCGCCAGCAAAACTGTGTTTTGGTCAGGACCTAATCCCTACACAAAAAGCAGCTAAAGATGGGCTCGCTGAAATTCATACAGATATTTTAGCGAATATTGGCAATACTTATAATATCGGCAAAAACACCTGCAGCAGTTACACTTGCTCCGGCACCATAGCCTTTGATCATCATAGGATATTGCAGATAACGTTCAGTGGTAATCATTATGATATTATTGCTTCCTTCCAGATCATAAAAAGGATGTGATGATGAAACCTCTTTCAAACCAACTGAACATGCCCCATCATCCATAGTCGCTACAAATCTCCAGCGTTTTGACTGATCTTCAAGAACTTTCCTCTTAATTTCAAAATCATTGTCCATTTCAGAAATCGTTGACCAAAAATCCTCAAGAGTTCCCTGAAAATATTTATCAGGAACAAAAAGATTTTTGACAACATCATCCTGCTCAACCTTGTATCCTGCTTCCCTTGCTAATATGACAAGCTTTCTGATTACATCCTTACCACTCAGGTCTATCCTTGGATCTGGTTCAGAATATCTGGCTTCCTGTGCCATTTTTATAGCCTTGCTTAAAGGTATCTCTGAACTTATTGTATTAAATATAAAATTCAGAGTACCTGACAGTACAGCTTCAAGTTTAAGTATCCTGTCACCGGAATTCATCAGGTTGTTCATCGTATTGATAATAGGAAGCCCTGCGCCCACATTAGTTTCAAACAGAAATTTGATACCTTTCCTTCTTGCAATATTCTTTAATGACTGATAATTGTTATAATCAGAAGAAGCCGCAATCTTATTTGCTGCAACAACAGATACGTTGTTTTCCAATAGCTCTTTATAAAGATCAGCAATCTTACCACTCGCTGTACAGTCAACAAATACAGAATTGAATATATTCATTTTAAGTATTTCATCTCTCAATAATTCAGGAGATGTATCAATACCTTCACTGTAAAGTTTTTCCTTATAGTTTTCAAGATCAATCCCATCTCTGTTGAAAATGGCTTTATCAATGTCAGCTATACCAACAACATTAAGTTTCAATGCATTTTGTTTCATCAAAAGCGGTTGTTGCTGCTTAATCTGATCAAGAAGACTTCCTCCTACAGTGCCAATGCCAGTAAGGAAAACATTTAGTACCTGGTAATCCGACAGGAAAAATGAATCATGAATTACATTCAACGCCTTACGCAATGAGGAATTCTTGGTAACAAAAGAAATATTTGTTTCTGAAGCTCCCTGAGCACAAGCAATTACATTAATACCATTCCTTCCTAATGTTCCGAAAAGCTTACCGGCGATACCAGGGGTTCTCTTCATGTTTTCCCCGACAATAGCCACTGTGGCAAGATCATTTTCAGCAAAAATATGATTAATTTCACCCATTTCTATTTCTTTGCTGAATTCTTCCAGCAAAACTTCAACAGCGCCGGGGGCATCAGCAGACCTTACTCCTATTGAAGTAGTGTTTTCAGAAGAAGCCTGAGAAACCATAAAAACAGATATACCTGCTTTTGCCAAAGCTTTGAATATTCTGTAATTAACGCCAATAACACCAACCATACCCAAACCTTCTATAGTGATCAGGCTGGTGTCATTAATTGAAGAAATCCCCTTAATGGATTTATTTTCACCATTGGGTTGCTTTTCTTTAGTGATTAAGGTCCCGGGATAATCAGGATTAAAAGTATTTTTAATTCTTATTGGAATGTTCTTATGAAAAACCGGAAAAATTGTAGGAGGATAAATGACTTTAGCACCAAAATTGCATAATTCCATAGCCTCAACATAAGTAAGATTATTAATTACATATGCATTGTCTATGACTTTAGGATCTGCAGTCATGAAACCATCAACATCAGTCCATATTTCAAGAACCGAAGCGTTCAGGTCTGCAGAAATAATAGCAGCTGAATAGTCCGAGCCACCACGTCCCAGATTTGTAGTCTCACCTGTTTTGGCACTGCTTGAGATGAAACCGCCAACTACAGTAACCATAGGAGCCGCTTCAAATTTTTCTTTTATTTTTTCAGCAGTTACTTTAAAATTAACTATATGCTTACCGAACTGCTCGTCGGTCTTAATAAATTCCCTTGAATCAAAATGACGGGCATTCAACACTTTCGAAATAAAAAATGAAGAAATCCTCTCACCATAGCTTAATACGGCATCATATGTCTTTGTTGAACAATCCTGTATCAGATAAAGCCCCTTCAAAATATTTCCGAGTTCATCAAGTAGTTGATCAACTGAGAACTGGACAGCTTCAAGCTCAGTGTCAGAGAATAAACCATTCAACAAACTCTCATGAATATCCCTGATTTGCTGGAAACTTTTGATATACTCACCATTTCCCTCCGATGCTAATTTTGATGTTTTAATTAACAAATCTGTTACACCACCTACAGCTGAGACAACTACAACTACAGGCTCCTCAACAGAACTTACGATTTGTTTGATTGTCAGAATGCTGTTCACGGAACCTACGGATGTTCCGCCGAATTTCATTACCTTCATAATAGTATTTTTTATTAGGCCTGATTAATAAATCAGGTTTTGTTATTAATTAACTCTGACAAAAACGTCGGACATACAACATCCCGAGTGCATAGCACAACTTCTGTCAAAATCTATAAAATTATTAGTGAAAATTCAAAGTTGAAAAGAATAAGCAAAGGATACACTCCGATAACCTCTGCGTGTTAAGGTGATAATTATACCCCCCAAGGGGTCGTGGTAGTTCGCATGTAATTGAAATACAGCATAGTGTAATTGTAATACAATTAATTTGCTGCAAATATAAGGGTTTAAATTGATTTTTAAAAGAAAACACTGCATTTTATTGTCAGTCTTAAATATCAGTTGAGAAATCACCAGTTAATGCTTCAGTAAAAATACACTTAACAAAATAATTATAAAACGTCATTTTTTTTACAAATTCTATCATTTTTTACACAAGCAACCATTTGTTCGCAAATATATTTGCTACTCAAATATTTTTTAAAACCTTAAATAATAATACCAATGCAAAAAAAAATCTTATTCTTATTATTCTTTTATTTCTCTTGCATTTTCGTTACAAGAGCAGATAAAGTCAACGTGCCTGTTGCAGGTACAGACTACAGCTTCAATCTCGCGGATGGTAGCATAATACCTGCAACGACTGACGGGAAGTCAAATCTTGACTATGGAATATTTCGCCTTTTTGTTGGTCCTTCCAATGCTTATCGCTGGAATGATGCGCAACACGGCATGGAATTTAAAGTCGGGAATTATATTGAAATCGATGTTGCCGGTAGTGCAACAATAAAAATCGGAGGATGTCAGTATTCTGCAAGTGCTTCGAAAATTACTGTCACCGACAAAAACGGGTCATACTCTCTCACAAAAAATTCAAAAACAAAATCATGTACTGAAACAATTGATTTTGTTTATAGCGGAGGAGCCACAACTCTTAAAATTGAATTTAAAGAAAACAAGACATATGTACCTTTTATCAATGTCATAGCACCTAAAAACGGAACATCGACAGATACTCCTGTCAGTAATATCATTTATAATTTTGATTTGACAGACGGAAGCATTATCCCAACAAACACAACAGGTAAAACGGCAATTAACCTGGGATTATTCAGTCTGGCTGTAGGTAATTCAAACGCTTACGGGTATAACGGAACTACTCATGGATCTATCCTTAAAACCGGGAACTCTGTAACATTAAAAGTTGCCGGAAATTCTAAAATCAGATTTGGAGGATGCCAGTATTCCAACGGTACAATTGCTGCATCAAGCACAACAGGTACATTTGACAAAGCTTCTCAAACATCAAAAACTGCAAAATGCTATCATCAGGACAATTCAACTGTGGATTTCATTTACGTAGGTAGTGCCGGCACCGTTAAATTTGATTTTACCGGCACAAATTACATTCCGAATATCCAGATTTTACCTATACCCTATGATTTTGAGCTTATTCCATGGGTTAAAAAATCCGGTAAAATCATGCTAAACGGCGTAGGTATAAACTTAACCGCAGGAGAAAATGCCACATCGAATCCAATTGTAACAGTAGAAAAAGGTACTGTAATCAGTGCAACACCTGAAATTGCATCTATCAGGCTTAATCTGCAGGGAAAAATACTTGGAACGACTGCTATAGTTACTTCTGGTGACGTAGAATGCGGTTGGGTATTATACGACACAATGTTTATCAGATATAATGATAAAAATTCCAAACCATACAATTACAAATTCCTGATTGCTGACGACAGTAAAGTTTATAGTGCAGAAGCAGGAAAAACATATTCTTACGATTTTGCAAACGGAAGCACGCTTCCACAGACATCATACAGTTCACTCAGATATACAACCTTTATAACTTCTGACGGACTTGTAACAATTAACAGCAACACGACGACTACTGCTAAGCAATTTGGATTTCATGATACAGCACACGGATTAGTATGTTTCCCCGGTAATTCATTTAATATAAACGTAGCCGGAAACGCCACAATCACATTCGGAACCTGTCAGTATGGAAGTGCCAAAGATGCGATCTTTGAATTCACAAATACTGAAGGAAAAGTGCTTGGAACATGTACTGCTCAAAATATTGGTACAGGAGTATGCGGAACAGGTAGTTTCTCATTTTTCGGCGGAGCCGGCACAATCACTGCCACACTGAAAAGTGCAGAATATCCAACAGCAGAAATATATATTCACAGTGTTTCAGTAGAAAATGCTGCCAAAATTGTCAAAACAAGCAAAACAGATGTATGGGATTTTGGAGCCGCAACTTTGGATACAACATTGTACAATAATCAGCTGACTACATCTTCTATAAATGCATGGTATGACGCATCAATTTCTGTTGCTTCGTCCGGTAATGTTTTACCAAAGACATTTACTGCCGGTGTTCTTAACTGGGTTGGAGGTTCAAATGACAGACTGAGAACATCTAACACTAATCTCACCCGTTATGATGCTAACGGTACCGGTATAATCGGCACTGACACTTTAAACGGTTCACTTTATGTAAATGCCAGTGCTGCAACAAACAGATATATTGGCTTAACACTCAGTGAAGACGATGAAGTTGTCGTTTACGCCAAATCTCAGAACGGAAGCGGAAAACTCAACTTCCAGTATGTCCCATCTCCTTCTGACCAGACAGATATTGCCAGTCTTAATTCAACAGGTGTTGTTATTAAGTATGTTGCAAAATATACGGGTTCTTATCATATTTTTGACTCTGCAGACAAACCATCATATTTCAGAATTACCAGAAAAGATGCAAAATATGCCACTGTAAGTTGTGCGATGGATCTTGCTTCTGCATCAGGAATACCAGATAATTACAAAGTTGTATTCACTAATGAAGCAGGAAAATCATGGAGCTCTGCTTTGACTAACGGCAATCAGAGATTAACAGTTCCTGTAAATAATAATTATAAATTAAGCCTGGCTAATGCTAACGGATTTATAATTGCCAGTTCAACAGTATTGAGTATATTATCTGATACATCAGTATCAGTTAAAATACAAAAAGTACAGCTTGTTACCTTATCTGGTTCGATTACAGGTCTGGGAAGCAATATTTCCAATCTTGGATTGACTTTCAAGCCGGTACCTCCTGATAAGATATTCAAACCACAACCTGTGATCGATGCAAATAAGAGTACTTACTCTGTCCAGATAGAACCAGGGATTGTTTATGCAATCTCAACTACAGGAGTCAATAATTTTTACCTGACTAACGACAGTACTGCAATTTATGAGAATAGCTCAATTAATCTGGTATTTGCAGAGAAACCAAAATATGACATCACATTGAATACTCCGGGACTGAATACAGAGCAAAAATCCAAACTTGTAACAACTTTCACCAATCTTAATGAAACCGGTTATTCTTATACTTTCACCGGAGTTAGCGGAATCAAATTAAGAAACGGAGTTTATAGTATTTCATGTGCAGGGCTTGATGATTATCCTCTGGCACTCGGAGCAACATCTAATCTTAAAGTTAACAGTGCTGCTGCCTCAAAAAGTTTAGATTTTAAAGCCTGCACATTCTGGCCTTTTGACGATGCTACCATAACAAACGGGACTACAACTTCCTACAAGGGATTGTTATTCACAGGAAATGTTTACAACGAAAAGGCGAAAAGTCATTTGGTTGCTAAAAGTGGAGCAACAATAAAGGTTCCGATGAATCCGGGAGAAAAACTTACGATAACATATTATTACTCTGCTGATTTTTCGATTGAAAACGGAGCTGCAATTACCTCTTCTTCAGGCAGTACCAGTACGTTTGAAACCACATCATACACTTATACAGGTAATGCTGCGGGGTATGTAACAATTACTAATGGTAGTGGCACAACATACTTTACTGACATGGTTGTGAATAAAACCATACCCTATGCTTCAACCATAACTGTTGGCAAGAATAAAACATATCAATCAGTCAATGATGCTCTAAGCGCTGTACGTTCCATGGTCAGACCAAATGATGAACGTGTTAAAATCATGATTGATCCGGGCAACTATGAAGAAATGCTGACAATAGATATGAAGAACATTTCTCTTGTCAATGCTTCAACAAGTCCAAGTATAGCATTAGCTAACAAAGGAGTTGATATAAACGCGAATGCTGTCAGAATAACTTCTTATTACGGTCATGGGTACAATTATTACAGTATGGGTACTGATCAGAAATGGAGTGCAGATGCTCTGCGTGTCAACAAGGAAAACGGATATACGACATATTCAAACACAGGCAGTGGAACTACGAATAATTCTTACTGGAATGCCACTGTTTTAGTTTCAGCAACAGGTTTTGAGGCTAAAAATGTAATTTTCGAAAATTCATACAATCAGTACATTTCAAAGAAAGAATCTGAGGATGTCGTAGTTGAATGGGCTTCAGGCGGAAAAGGAACCAGACCTAAAGATGTTGGAAATACAGCAGTACAGGGAAGAAGCTTTGTTGAAAGAGCAGCTGCCATTGCATTTACAAAGAGCGGGGATAAAGCAGTGCTTGATAATTGCAGGGTAGTTGGTCGTCAGGATTCATTCTACGGAGCAGAAGGAGCGAGAGTAGTTGCTTATAAAGGGGTATTGATGGGTGCTTGTGATTATATCTTCGGAGGTATGACGCTTGTGGCTTACAAAAGCGATTTATCAATGAATATCAGCGATCATAAAGACGATGTAGCTTATATAACTGCTGCTCAACAGACATCTGCACGCGGTTATCTGATGTATGAATGTAAAGTAACATCTGCTGTACCGGATATTGAAACTGCATCTGCACAGAAAGCAAAACCCGGATATTTAGGAAGACCATGGCAGGGAGTTACTAGTGAAGTTGTTTATTACAATACAACTATTGAAAAAACCAACAGTACTGGATTTGAAAACAAATCTATGATTAGTCCTTTAGCCTGGTTAAATACGCTTGGAGGAGCTTCTGATAAATGTTATGAATATGGAACGATTGAATTATCAGGAGAAAATAATCTTTCAGCCCGTGCCACATGGTCACATGTTTTGACAACTCCAAAACTTGGTGATGGTACAGATATTAACTGTTTAAATTTCACTAAGGGTGCTGACAACTGGGATCCTATCAAGGATTTGATTGCACAAGGTGGTCTTACATCTCCTAATACAATCTTAGATCTTAACAGGGCAGATAAAGATAAAACTATAATTGCTGTTGATGGCAAACTCGTTTCAGTATACGGTATTAGTGATAATTCTGTTATTGGTGTTTACAATATGAGTGGATCTTTAGTAAAAACAATCAAAGTATCAGAAAATACCCAATTTGAAATGAGTCAGGGCTTATGGTTAATTAGAATCAGCTCAGATCAGGGAAACCAAATGACTAAAATAATCGTCAGATAATCATCTGAACTCTAACGCGAAGCGGGTGTTTCAATACGATTTGAAACACCCGCTTTTATTTTGATTTTCCAGAAACCCGGATTCAGAATATTTATTTTTTACGTTGTAGAGCTACCCGAATTGTGCTAACCTGAATTAAACATTCCCCGCTGCAGAGCAACTTTTTTATTGCACACATTTAAACATATTCCAAAGTCAGTACTTAAGTTGAAAACTAAAATTTCAACTGCTCAAGATACTTGTTGAAAGCATCCATATTATTCAGCTTCTTTTCTTTTTCACAGGCTGAGGAAACCCACGTAGAGAGATACTTTGTCGGCTTAGAAATAAGCTGAAACTCTTTTTCAAGTTTACTTTTTGAAACATAATCATCAGGATTATAGATAATTGCAGCACCGATAGCTAACTGAAATGCAGCAACATCTTCAGGATGAATACCCCAGGTTGAAATGAAGTTTTTGCCTTCGGTAGTCTTTGTTGCAGGGAAATAGTTTACTCCTGTTACAAACTGTACAGGCTCATCACATAATGCAAAAGCCTCAACCTTTGCCTCACGGATACCGGAAAATACAGTAACTCTGACAAGAACATCTATCTTCTTACCTTTATAAGGAATGCCCTCTGACAACATCTCCAGGTATGAAATATTTGCTTCCTTTTTTACTCTGGCAGTCCTTTTGGAGACGGGATCAAGATAAACTACTTTTTCACCATCCCAAAGACGGACACCTCCACATCCAACAGTGGTTCCCACTTTGTATTGATCAGCCCCCCACCCTTTTTTTTGTTGCTCCTTTGTCGGATACCATGCAGCGGCAGCCAGTTCCAGACCCGGCCGCGTTTTGTTATAGATATCAATGGCACATTTATAATCAAAATAATACCTGAGTCCAATCCATTGGTTCTCAATGGCGGGTCCGTGATGGTTTAATTTATTATAAAGATTTCCGGTTTCAGAAGAAATCGATGATTCCAGCTTAGTGGAATCTTTCCACTGCAAATGAATGTCAGTCATGTTTTCGGCAGAAACAATACCTGCGACAATTGCACATGTCAGAAAAAGAAGTGGTCGTTTCATTATATTAAGGTTTTAAAGATGACGTATATCTGAGTTCACAAATTTACAAAATCAAAATCATTCTGATTTAACTCTCATCGGTTAAACAATATTCCCAGTTGTAAAACAGGATTATATAAATATTTATCCTTATCGTATTTACCAACAATATATACCCCCTGCAACGTAACTGAGATTTTACTCGTCATCGCGTAATCCATGCTCAATAACGGTGAAACCAAAAAAGCCGGATACTTCCTGAGATACGCCTCATTCAAAACCTCAGAAGACTGACTTTCAATATGAAGATTTTTTACAGAGCCCATCCCGGCAAAAGCTGAAGCAGTGTACCTGATTTTACCTGATTTCTTGCTGTAGCCAAAAAAAGGACCTCCATAACCGGCACTCATATATGAATTATCAGATCCGGATGATTTATAATTAGTATTTATTGTACCCCCATAGATGCCTGCGGTCAGATTTTTAGAAAAATACAATCTGAGTATCCCGCCAAGCCCTGAACTCATTTCTGAAACATTCTGATAGCCATTATCAGTCGTTGTGAAACCGGGTTGAAACATAAGCATTCCACCACTATAAATATTTTTATGGGGTTCTTCAGAAAAAGCACTGAGGGCTGTGCAAACAAAAATCAGAGATAAAATCAACTTTTTACAGTATCCTGTCATATTTAAAATATTTTAAAATTATACTGCAAAGGTAATGATTTGAAACTTTCAGTCACAGCCAACTCCGATAATCCCATTAGGCGTCACGGTTTCAGCACTTACATTCATTGATTTACAACCTGAGTTATTGAAAAAAGTGACAGAAGCCTTCCCGTCTTTTCCTGTAGTAACATCAGGATTCCAGTATAAAGTTCTGCGGACATCAGCCAGACCGGGTAATACACCTTCAGTATAATCCGGACTATAAAACTCCCTTGAGGGCGAATAGCCCTGCAATGATGTCTGGCGTATACCTTCAGGAGATGTACGTGAATGCCTGTCCTGATAAGTAAAGACATAAATAACAACTGTATCTCTGTCAAGATGAGCTGACTGACTTTTTGTTCCTGCCATAGCAAACTTCAGATGTTCAGCAGGATCCTCACTTATTGATATCAATTTGATTTCATTTGTCATTAAGTTTTCTATCTCATCACGGTCGAAAACCTCAAAATTATTTATAACAAAAAATGCCGGCAGGGATTTATATCTGGGTCTCAATACAACTTTATTATTAATTACCTGAGTATGATAAGTAAAATACTGATTAGTCCTGGAAAGAAATTCAAGCATGGACTCAGGAACAAAATCACCTGTATCAATCATTTTATCGACAGTATTTTCGACATCGATTACAATGTTGGCTTTTCTCAGCCCATCCCTGATCCTTTCATCTGAGTTTTTCCCTATAATTTCAACCTGCCTTAGCATATGATCTTTTTCAGACATCGTGAGTTTCTTTTCATTTTCTTTAATCACAACATCTTCTTGTTTTTCATCTATGATGCTGTCTTCTTCAACTTTAATTTCCGTAATCTCCGGCTTTCTTTTTTCCAGCCAGTTATATTTTTTAACTGCGGGACTAAAAAAACGGTCAAGTCTTACAGCGTACTCCAGGTACTTTCCATCTGATTTGGTTTCAATCGTAAGCTTAGACTTCCCGAAAAAATCCTTAGGTGCAAAATTGAATCTTCCCGACTCATCTGTAAAACATTTACCCTGCTGAGAAACACTGTCTCCAAGCAAAATCATATTTACTTCAACATCTTTCTTAGGTTTCCTGTTATCCCCGACAGCAAATACGTTACCCTCAATAAGCAAACTTTTTTCATAGGGATAATTATAAACAACCGGCTCCACTCCTGCCATTTGTCTCCACACATAACGGCTCCAGCCCTGAGTGAGCATCAACAAATCGGCATCAGCCATAGTCTGAGCATCATTGGAACTAAAATAATAGCCCGGTGATTCCACAAAACCTTTCAGATCTGAAGAAAGCAGGAGATTGGTCAGTATATTATCTGTATAAGGTTCAACCGAAGTTGTTGAGGCATCCCTTACAGATACGGAGAAACCGGTTTCGACTGGATTTCCTTTATTATCATTGATTAGAAAATCCATCCTGA
>CAZCPI010000067.1:3791-12266 GCA_964500535.1 uncultured Bacteroidales bacterium | reverse complement strand
AATTTGCTCATTTTTTTGCTTTTGATTGTACAATGTGAGTGTTTGGAGCGACATCTTCTGTCACCCAGATATTTCCGCCTATTATTGCGCCTTCGCCAATCGTAATTCTTCCAAGTATCGTTGCATTGGAATATACAACAACGTTATCTTTGATTATCGGATGTCTCGGGATGCCTTTTATAGGATGCCCTTCTTCATCGAGCGGAAAGCTTTTGGCTCCCAGAGTAACTCCCTGATATATTTTAACATAGTTTCCAATCACGGCAGTTGCTCCAATGACTACGCCCGTTCCATGGTCTATCGCAAAATATTTGCCTATAGTAGCTCCCGGATGTATATCTATGCCGGTTTCGGAATGAGCCATTTCTGTAATCATTCTGGGTATCATCGGGACTCCGAGTTCGAGTAATTTATGTGCAATTCTGTAGTTGACTATAGCTCTTATACCGGGGTAGCAATAAATAACTTCATCAAAACTCTGAGCTGCCGGATCACCGTCAAAAGTAGCCTGGACGTCAGTTGCAAGAATATCCCTTATTTCTGATAGTGTAGAAATAAACTCTGCAGATATTTTTCTTGATCTGGTTGCCATCTCCTGAGTTTTTTGTCTGGGAGTAATTTCTTCATTGCAATTTTTGTTTTCCTCAAGACTGTTCCTGAATGCAAAGCAAAGTCCTGCCTGAATCTGAGAACTCAGAAGGTTGTGCAATCTTTCGACATTTACACCAATGTGATACGAAAGGTTATGTCGGTTGATGGAAGCATTTCCAAAATAACCCGGGAACAAAACAGACCTGCAAAGTGTTATTATTTCTTCAAGTATATTTCCGGATGGCATAGGGAATGAATCCATCTGCTCATGGCACAATCCTTTCAGTAAATCGTATTCTGAAAGGTTGTTTATTGCTTTTGTAATAATTTTAGAATGTTCGTTGTCCATGTTATTCAATTATATCAATCGAATCTTTATAAATTGTAATAGTCTGTATTGTTTAAAATTGTATTGTGCGGTAGAAACCCCAAAATTAGTCATTTTATATTTATTTCAATGTTGATGTGTTATACAAAATGCATGATTCTTATTTTATTTAAAGCTCAATATGTTGAATCTCAGTCTAATCATGAAGATATGCTCTAAATTAAGGAAAAATTTCTGTAATCATTTGCGTCTAAAATTGAATTACTGTACTTTTGCGGTTTCAAAAAGCAGACCGAAAAACAACAAATAATCTATATTACAAAACCTAATTAATCAAAGGTATGAGTTTATTTATTTTCAATTCATCCATTGGGCGGAAGCTGGTCATGAGTGTGACCGGAGCCGCACTTGTTTTGTTCCTGACCTTTCACAGTATCATGAACATATTCATTGTTGTCGATAAAATCGGCGGAACGGATATTTATAATGCAATCTGTGAATTTCTGGGCGCTAACTGGTACGCTGTTATTGCTACTATCGGACTTGCTTTTCTAATGGTTGTTCACATTTGCTATGCATTCTGGCTTACATTGCAGAATTATCTTGCTAGGGGCAAAGACAGATATGCTGTTAGTAAAAAAGCTCCGGGTGTAGAATGGGCTTCTCAAAACATGCTCGTGTTGGGAATTATCATTTTTGGTTTCCTTGCTTTGCATCTGATTAACTTCTGGACAAAAATGCAATTACAGGAAATAATGGGCAATGAACCTGTTGATGGTCTTATGTTGATTACTGAAATTTTCAGTACTCCTGTTTACAGCCTGCTTTATATAGTATGGCTCGGAGCTCTTTGGTTTCACCTTACACATGGTGTATGGAGTGCTTTGCAGACTCTTGGTTTGAACAATCATACATGGTTACCACGTGTTAAAGCAATTTCAAACGTTGTTGCTACCATTGTTATCCTGTTGTTCATCAGTATTCCGGTTTATTTCCTGATCACCACATTGCTGGGCTAAAAAAATCTAAGTTATGACTGCTATAAAAGATAATAAAGTAATTAATGCCAGGATTCCTGAAGGACCGTTGGCAGAAAAATGGAAAGAATTTAAGGCTCATCAGAAGCTGGTGAATCCTGCTAACAAACGTCGTCTGGATATTATTGTAGTGGGAACAGGCCTTGCCGGCGCTTCAGCTGCGGCTACTCTTGGAGAACTTGGTTTTAATGTTTTGAATTTCTGTATTCAGGATTCTCCACGTCGTGCTCACTCTATTGCTGCTCAGGGTGGTATCAATGCTGCAAAAAATTACCAGAATGATGGTGACTCAGTTTACAGACTATTTTATGATACAATAAAAGGTGGTGACTATCGTGCCCGTGAAGCTAATGTCTACCGTCTTGCTGAAGTATCAAACAATATTATTGATCAATGTGTTGCACAAGGTGTTCCTTTCGCACGCGAATACGGCGGCCTTTTGGATAACCGTTCTTTTGGTGGTGCACAGGTTTCACGTACTTTTTATGCTAAAGGCCAGACTGGTCAACAGCTTTTGCTGGGAGCTTACTCTGCATTAAGCCGTCAGGTAAATAAAGGTAGTGTAAAACTCTATACCAGATATGAAATGCTTGACCTTGTCGTAATTGACGGTAAAGCACGTGGTATTATCGCAAGAAACCTCGTTACCGGTAAAGTTGAGCGTTTTGCTGCTCACGCTGTTGTAATAGGTACTGGTGGTTACGGAAATGCATTTTTCCTTTCTACAAACGCTATGGGTTCTAATGGCTCTGCTGCCATGCAGTGTTACAGGAAAGGTGCTTTCTTTTCCAATCCTGCTTATGCTCAGATTCACCCGACATGTATTCCTGTTCACGGAGAAAACCAGTCAAAGCTGACTTTGATGTCTGAATCACTTCGTAATGATGGCCGCATCTGGACACCCAAGAAAAAAGAAGATGCTGAAGCGATACGTGCAGGTAAGTTGAAACCTACTCAGATAGCTGAAGATGACCGTGACTATTATCTGGAACGCAGATATCCTGCTTTCGGTAACCTTGTACCTCGTGACGTTGCATCCCGTGCTGCTAAAGAACGTTGTGATGCCGGTTTCGGAGTTGGTACAACAGGTCTTGCTGTTTATCTTGACTTTTCAGATGCAATCAACCGTCTTGGTCGTAATGTTGTTGAGGCTCGTTATGGTAACCTCTTCCAGATGTACGAAAAGATCGTTGATGAAAATCCATATGAAACTCCTATGATGATTTATCCTGCAATCCACTATACTATGGGTGGTGTTTGGGTAGATTATGAGCTAATGACCTCGATCCCCGGCTTATTCTGTATCGGTGAAGCTAACTTCTCTGATCACGGTGCAAACCGCCTGGGTGCATCTGCTTTGATGCAGGGTCTTGCTGACGGATATTTCGTATTACCTTATACTATACAAAATTATCTTGCTGACGAAATCCGTACTCCCCGTTTTTCAACTGACCTTCCTGAGTTTGTTGAAACCGAAAAAGCTGTTAAAGCCCGTATCGAAAAATTGATGAAGATACAGGGCAAGCGTTCTGTGGATTCATTACACAAAGAGCTCGGTCATATCATGTGGGATTATGTAGGCATGGGACGTACCAAACAATCTCTGGAAACCGCTATTGAAAAAATAAAAGCTTTAAGAAAAGAATTCTGGAGCAACGTATTTATTCCGGGTGAAGGCAATGACCAGAATGTTGAGCTTGAAAAGGCTCTCAGAGTTGCGGACTTCATTGAAATCGGTGAGCTTATGGCAAGAGATGGTCTGAATCGTGAGGAATCCTGCGGTGGACACTTCCGTGAAGAATACCAGACTCCTGAAGGTGAGGCTAAGAGAAATGACGAAGAATACTCTTATGTATCTTGTTGGAAATACAATGGTGAAGGTCAGGAGCCTGAACTTCTTAAGGAAGAATTGAATTATGAGTTTGTCAAGGTACAACAAAGGAATTATAAATAAATGAGGATATGGAAAAGTTAATCAATATAACATTAAAAGTCTGGCGTCAACGCGGACCTAAGGTCAAAGGCGCTTTTGAAACATATAAACTTGACGGCGTTTCCACCGACAGCTCATTTCTTGAAATGCTGGACCTTCTGAACGAAAAACTTATCGGCGAAGGCAAGGAACCTATAGTATTCGATCACGATTGTCGTGAAGGTATCTGTGGTATGTGCTCACTTTACATCAACGGACATCCACACGGACCTGACGAAGATGTTACCACATGTCAGTTGCACATGCGTAAATTTAAAGATGGTGAAACCATAACAATTGAACCATGGCGCTCACATGGTTTCCCTATCATCCGTGACCTTATGGTTGACCGTACTGCTTTTGACAAGATTATTCAGGCTGGCGGTTATGTTTCTGTAAACACCGGCGGTGCTCAGGATGCAAATGCATTACCAATCGCTAAAGAAATCGCTGATGAAGCTATGGATTCGGCATCATGTATTGGTTGTGGTGCATGCGTTGCAGCATGTAAGAACGGCTCTGCGATGTTGTTTGTTTCTGCTAAGGTTAGCCAGTTGGCTATGCTTCCTCAAGGTAAAGCAGAAGCTGCAAGAAGAGCAAGAGCAATGGTTTCTAAAATGGATGAATTAGGATTTGGAAATTGTACAAATACCGGAGCTTGTGAAGCTGAGTGTCCTAAGAATATTTCAATCACTAACATCGCAAGATTGAACAGAGAGTTCCTGAAAGCAAAATTTAAAGATTGATATTTTTTACACTGCAGTAAGCAGTTAAAATATTTTGTAAAAAAGGACTAAGCTGGGTAAAACCGGCATAGTCTTTTTTTTATGGCTGTAAAGCCATAGCAGATTATTTTTAAAGTTAAAACCCCAAGATATCTTTTAGCTGCACCTCAAAGATTATTTTATAACTTTTGGGGTGCAGCTCACTTATGCCCACATAACTGAAAACTATTTTGATTAGCCCCGCTTTATCGGGTTTTGTTTACAAAATCTGCCGGTTCGTAAACTTGGTTTTCGTTTTAGTTCTAAAGATTGAATTTTTGCATAATAATGTAAATTTTTAAATCAAATCAAATCAAAATGAAAATTAGTCAGTTTATTCCAGGGATTATTTGTATTGTAGCAGCACTATCTGTGATGTTTTTTTTAATTAAATATGCGCCGTTTTACGCACCTTCATATTTCTTCTGGATTGGTATAATCATTATTATTTTAGGAGTGATTTCTCTGATAAAACCACTTGCTTTTTTATTTATACTTAACAGGACAGTTGCGCTTTATGTTTTAATTGGTGGAATCCTGATTTCTTCAGTTTCTTTATTAATACCTGCTAAAGTTAGTCATTCCGGCACGGGGATGACTCTTGACAAAATTATTCCGGAATACTCCAGCAAAGAATATCATGAAATCATTGCAGATGCCTCTGTGGACGACGTAAAAAACGCTTTGAGGGTAACAGGTGTTAAAGATATTCCGGTTGCAAAGATGTTAATGATAGCAAGAGGTATTGCCGATGAAAATAAAGATATGAGTGATAAAGCTTCAAATAATTGTAAGGATTCGACGACTTTTGTTACACCGGACTTCAATTTTATTATAGCAGATTCAAGTGAGTTGCTTACAATGATGGTCTTAAAAACAAAAGGGAAAACTCCTCCACCTGTATTCTCCTCATTTAAAGAATTTGTAGCCTTTAACGATCCGGGTTATGTAAAAGTTGCCATTAATTTTCATTTTAAAAGTCTTGAAAACGGAAAGACTCTTGTCAGTACTGAAACACGTAATCTTCCGATAACCAGTAGGGACAGTCGTATTTTTAATGCCTATTGGAGAGTTATTTACCCGGGGAGCGCAATAATCAGGAGATTATGGCTTGAAGCTCTATGTAAAAACGCTGAAACCAGGAAAAGCTAAAAAATGAATTCCGGTATGCGCATACCTGGCTGCTTTGAGGCGGGGTTTGCGCAAAATGTTTTATTACTATACGGAATCGAAGATTCCTCGCTCCTTGCCGTCAGGAGAATCGATTATCCGGTTACTATATCTTTTTATTTTTGATGAAGTCAGCCGTTTCCTTTATAGTTTGCCCGATTGGGATAAAACTGTAATTCAACTCTTCGATGATTTTTGAGCTTGAATATTTTTGTGAAGAACTTGCAGATTTCACTGTTTCTCTGGTTAATTGCGGAGTTTTCGAGGTTATTTTGCCATAAATTGCCGATAAAAAGGCCGCAGTTTTTAATAATCCACTTCCCGCTTTTATCGACGGTCCTTTTTTCCCGTATTCATTAGCTATCATGGTGAAGATTTCTTTGTTTGAATGATTTCCTGAAACCAGAACAAATCTTTGGCCAAAAATTTCTTTTTCCATTAGTTGCATAGCAATTTCACAGATATCTCTTACATCAACATATCCTGTGGTAGCATCGGTATAAAACGGGATACCTTTGCTGCCTGCTTTGAAAAGTAACAGGCTTCCTTTGTCAGTTTTACCCGGGCCAAGTACAACTCCGGGATTTAAAATAACAACGTTCAAACCTTCCACAGATCCCCGCCATACTTCAAGTTCTGAAAGATACTTACTTTCGGAATATGCAGAGTTTTTCTTGTTTGGATCTCTGTAAGAATCTTCATCAATAAACTTGCCGTTACCTGTATCGCCAAGTGAGCCTATGGAACTTATAAAACAAAAATTCTTCACACCTGATCCAAGCGCAGCGTCAACCATATTGGAAGTCCCTTTAACATTAGTTCTGAGCAGCTCTGATCGGTTATTTTCATTAAAAGAAACCACTGCCGCACAATGGAAGACCTCTTCAACACCATCCATGTGATCCATCAGACCAACAAAATCAAGAGTATCTCCATTAACCCATTCAACAGATTTGTAAAGTTTGTCAAATGAGATGCCGTAAAATTCACAGATAAGTCTTAATTGATTTAATGAAGACGTAGGACGTATAAGTGCTTTAATTTTTAACCCGCTTGTAAATAGCCGGATAATCAGGTGCCCACCAATAAGACCCGTACTGCCAGTAATGAAAACCTTGCCCTGCATAATGAGTATTGTTCTGGAGACAAAAGTACTAAAAGAAACCAAATATTGATTTATACTTTAAGATCAGCATAAAATTTTCAATGTTTAATGTTTACTTTTGCAAGTGGATAAATACTGCTTATAAATGCTACAGGACACAGCTTTAAATACTGACACTGCTTTGATTCAAACCATCATTCCGGAGATGATTCAGTATGCAGATTCTTTGTTTGATTTTAATGTGCAGGCTGATTTAAGCGGATTCAGTAAATATGATACACTATGGGTAAAGCCTTCACAAAATAATCTTATACCAGTAATAAAAGAAAATGTAGTTCATTCCGGAGATTTCAGATCAAATACTACAATATCTGAAAGTGTTCTGATTGTAATGATACTTGTTATTATTTTTATTACAGGAAATTTTTTAAGCAAAGGAAAAGATGAAATATTAGCAAGAATTAAAAATATTAATTCACCTGATGACAGATTCTTAATACCAGGGTCATACTCAATACTTTTTCAACCGGCTATTTGGGCAGCTAACCTTGTGATATTGGTATTTACAGTAAAAATGTATAATGAAGTTATTTTTGGAAATTCACCGGACTATACTGATAT
Organism: uncultured Bacteroidales bacterium; assembly: GCA_964500535.1. Lineage (GTDB taxonomy): Bacteria > Bacteroidota > Bacteroidia > Bacteroidales > UBA1402 > UBA8389. The sequence goes on along the minus strand of CAZCPI010000067.1, from coordinate 4,678 downwards.
GTTTGTAGTTATAAGAGTAATTTCATTCATTACCGGATTCTGGTTATTCAGATATTTGATAGTATGGTTAACAGGTATTACATTTTTTTCAACTCATCAGGTACGTAAATGGCTTACCGGTATCAGGATTTCTGCTACAATCTTTGCTTTCTCTACTTTACCTTTGGTAATTATTCACGAAACCGGCAATATAATACCAATTTGGCTGTTGTTTTTTTGGCTTGCAACGTTTTGGTTTATACCTAAGTTGATACAGACCGGGCAAGCAATAAAATTATTTTCAATAAAGAATGAGGGTTTTTTATATTTGATTTTGTATCTTTGCACGCTGGAAATTGGACCCATTGCATTGCTTATCAATGGCTTATTTCTTTAATAATTTTTGTGTTCATATAAAAGTCATATATTTTGAAAATCAAGAATTTACTCGTTTCTCAGCCAAAACCGACATCTGAAAAATCCCCTTATTTTGATTTGGCTGAAAAGTATGGTCTAAAGATAGATTTTCGTCCTTTTATTAAGGTGGAACCCGTTAATGCAAAAGAATTCAGGCAACAACGAGTTGCAATACCTGAATTTGGGTCTGTTATCTTTACTGCAAAAGTAGCTATTGACCATTTCTTCAGATTATGTGAAGAACTCAGGATATCTGTGCCGGAAACAATGAAGTATTTTTGCATAACAGAGCAGGTTGCACTGTATCTTCAGAGATATATAGTTTACAGGAAAAGAAAAATATTTTATAGCCAGGACGGCAAAATTGACACTTTTGTACAGCTGATTCAAAAACATAACGGAGATAAATTTCTTATACCTGTATCTGATGTTCATAAGGATGATTTAATTACAAAGCTGGATGAAAAGAAGATCGAATACACCACTGCTGT
>CAZCPI010000067.1:1228-3691 GCA_964500535.1 uncultured Bacteroidales bacterium | reverse complement strand
TACGCTGTTTTCCGGTAGATTTTCTACATTTGTGAAAACAGCGTTTTTGTTTTTTTAGTCTCTGTCAGATACTCACAAATGAAGTATAGTTTTAATAAATCTGAACATCTTTGCAGCGATATTAGCATTGCAAAATTATTTGAGCAAGGGCAATCATTCATTTCATATCCATTAAGAGTGATATGGATAGCAGAAGATACTCCGGGGAAAAGCTCTGTGAAGGTTATGGTAAGTGTTTCAAAGAAAAAACTAAAACATGCTGTAGACAGAAATCTGGCGAAGCGTTTGGTGCGTGAGTCATACAGACAAAATAAGTTGCATTTATTAAATGCTGCTTTAAATAATCAAAAGTCCCTTTCTGTTTGTTTTATATGGATACCTGATAAGATTTTGACATTTAAGAAAACAGAGAATAAAGTTAAACTGGCATTGACAAAAATTGCAGCGACTATAAATTCTTTTGAAATTTCAAATGAAGGAAAACAGGAATGAGCAGAAAATCAGAATTGTTGATTTACCCGGATTGTTATTTAAGTATATCTTTCTGGGACTGATAAAGTTTTATCAATATTCGATTTCTCCCTTGAAACCACCTTCCTGCAGATTTACACCAACTTGTTCACAGTATGCCATTGAAGCAATTATGAAATATGGCCCTTTTAAGGGTTTTTGGCTTGCATTAAAAAGAATACTGAGGTGCCATCCCTGGGGTGGACACGGCTATGATCCCGTTCCCTGATGTTCATAAACCTGCATTGTCATAAGAATGAATCCATCGCCGGCACTATTAGTGTTATCAATGTGGAAGCAGCTAAAAACAGTGATTATACTTTTAGCTGTGGAAACAAGTGTTTAAGTTTTGGAATTCATCCATGGAAGTCTTTTGATTGGGAAATTGAGGAAATCAAAATGCTCGAAAGCCTGTTTGATATTAAAAATGTAATTATAATAGGAGAAATAGGTTTTGATAAATATTGCAGTTCACCTAAAGATAAACAACTGGATGTTTTTATCTCGCAGTTAATGATAGCTGATAAGCTTAGGAAACCTGTTTTATTGCATAATGTAGGTGGATCAGAAATAATTTTCAAGGCAAAATCCGAGTTTAAGTCTGTACCTGCATGGATAATGCATGGTTTTAGGGGTAATCTGCAGGAAATGCAACAATTGTCATCTAAAGGTTTTTATTTTTCATTTGGTGAGAAGTATAACATTGAGGCTTTGAAATCCTGTGATAAAAATAGTTTGTTTATTGAAACAGACGTATCAGATAAAAGTATCGAAGAAATTTATCGTTTGATAGCTGAAACCAGGGGAGAGTCAATGGAAGAGCTCGTTTCACAGGTCGAAACTAATTTTGCCCATCTGATGTCATTAATGCATAATCGTTAGAGCAATCAAAACAACTTCTGGTAGGAATTTTAAATAAAACTGCCCGGAAATTTTGAAGTTCCGGGCAGTTTAAATAAGTTATCAGAGAAATTATCCAATAAATTTATATCCTACGCCTTTGATGGTAGAAATATAATTTTCACCGATTTTTTCACGAATCTTGCGTACATGTACATCGATTGTACGATCACCAACAATTGATTTGTTACCCCACACCAGTTTAAAGATTTCTTCTCTTGTGAATACTTTCATAGGTTTGGAAGCTAACAGAAGCAGTAGCTCAAATTCTTTTCTTGGAAGGAAGATATCTTTACCATCTTTGTAAACAAGATATCTTTCACGATCGATAACGATACCCTTTTGAGGAACAATTTCTTTTGATCCGCCAAGGTACTTTGAAAGGATGTTTTGTACGCGACGGGTAATCAGAGCTGAATTGGTATCACGTGTGCCAAATTCGTCTACTCCTAAATCGAACCATTCAAGTTGCTCTTCAATTTTCTGATTGTTATCAAGCAGAAAATAAACATTGAAGCGCATGTCGTCTTTTAATTTCTTGATCTTTTTGCAAAGTTCAATTGCTTTAGCATCATCGCTTGGAGTATCGATGAAAACTAAACAAGGATTTTCGTCTGTAATGAATTCAATTGCTTTCTGTACACTGTAAGTATTTTCAACTTCAGATCTGGAGTTCAATAGTGATTCGTGAACTTTCGTTCCCAATACTGAACCTTTAACAGAAAAAATCAATACATTGCTTTGGAGTGGTTTCATAAATGTTTGATTCTATAAAATTAATAAAGGTGTTATGTAAAATATTCAATTTTCTGATTTCTAACAGAAAAATAATAACATACAAAAATAAAGTAACTATATCATTTAATCAAATATTTAAATGATTTTAGTAGTTCGTTTTGAAATATGACGTATTTTTGCATAAAATAGTTCAATCATTAGCTTATATTTTTTTAATTTTAACGTATTTTAACAATTAATATATTCATATTACTTTTTTTACATGGATTTTATTGAAGAATTGCAATGGCGTGGAATGATTCACGATATGATGCC
>CAZCPI010000067.1:0-1128 GCA_964500535.1 uncultured Bacteroidales bacterium | reverse complement strand
TTTCTGGATTTTAACAGTGATGCTCCTAATGCTGCCGAGCTTGTAAATAACTATGACTGGATGAAAGATTTCTCATTTCTGAGTTTTATCAGAGAAATAGGGAAGCATATTACAGTAAATTACATGATGGCAAAGGACTCTGTCAAAAAGAGACTTAGCTCTGAATCATCAGAAGGTATGTCGTTCACTGAGTTTTCATATCAGCTTTTGCAGGGTTACGACTTTTTGCACCTGTATCAGGAAAAGAACTGCAGGATACAAGTAGGCGGTTCTGATCAGTGGGGAAATATTACAACCGGAACCGAACTTATCAGAAGAGTTTCAGGAGGTGAAGCTTATGCTTTGGTTTGTCCTTTGATAACAAAAGCTGACGGTAGTAAATTCGGAAAGACTGAAAGTGGAAATGTATGGCTTGATAAGCGTTATACATCCCCTTATAAGTTTGTTCAATTCTGGCTGAATGTAAGTGATACTGATGCAGAGAAATTCATAAGAATTTTCACATTCCTCACAAAGGAAGAAGTTGAGTCACTGACTGAAGCTCACCGTGCTGAGCCTCATTTGAGAATTCTTCAGAAAACTCTTGCAAAAGAAATCACATACATGGTTCATTCCAAAGAAGATTATGATGCTGCTGTAGAGGCTTCGTCAATTCTTTTCGGAAATGCAACTGCTGATGCTCTGAAGAAACTTGATGAAGAAACATTCCTTTCTGTATTTGAAGGTGTGCCAACATTTGAGATTTCAAAAGATGAATTTTGTGGTGGCATTAAGATTGTAGACCTTTTAACCGATAAAGCTGCTGTTTTTCCTTCTAAAGGAGAGTGCCGTAAGATGATACAGGCTGGCGGTTTCTCAATTAATAAAGAAAAATGGTCATCTGTAGATGCATGTCTTGATGAATCTCATTTATTGAATGGTCGCTACATACTGGCTCAGAAAGGTAAGAAAAACTACTACCTGATCATCGTCAGATAAAAAAATGTCTTTCGGACTTTGAAGGTTCAAAGATTATAAGTACTTTTGCCCCGCTTTCAATGGAAAGCTAAGCGGATTGTCTCATGGTGTAATGGTAGCACTACAGTTTTTGGTACTGTCTGTCTAGGTTCGAATCCTGGTGAGACAACA
>CAZCPI010000066.1:0-12331 GCA_964500535.1 uncultured Bacteroidales bacterium | reverse complement strand
CAGCTGAATCAAAACCAGCCAGATATGTAAAGGGTGAGGCTTAATTTTCCTTGGAGACAATTTGCTGAATGTCAGTAATAACATAAAGAAAATCAGATAGGGTGTCGTTACTGCCAGTTTGTCAAAAAAATCATGAAACAGTGCTCCCGTAATCATCGCAACCGGCATTGACCAGTCCTTAAGAAATTTCAGGATTCTCTTTAAAATTTTACTAAACATATCGTCGTACAATCGTGATTTACCTATTCCAAATGCGGGCAAAAACCCATTTGCTTCGCCTGATTAATGATCAACCAAGTGAATCTTTACAAACAATCTCCTGGCATCTCACTAAAGATGAGCAATATTATGCAAAAGTAGTGCAATTTTATTGCATTTGGCACAGAAATTGTGTTCCTTTGTAATAAGAAATGTTTTGTATGAAAAATAAAAGATTCGATGTTACAGGCATGAATTGCTCAGCATGTGTTGCACATGTTGAAAGAAGCGTCAAAAAACTTGACGGCATTCAGTCTGTTGAAGTTAGTTTACTTACTAACAGCATGAAGGTGGAATATGATGAAAATCTGCTTAATGATAAGACAATTGAAGATGCTGTAGAAAATGCAGGTTATTCTGCAAGCGCACAGCAAGAACCTTCAGAATCACAGGATTCTAAAAAAAAAAGCAGCTGAAAGTCAATAGTGAGCCGGATGATTTAAAAAAGAGATTTCTGGTTTCACTTGCTTTTCTTATTCCATTACTTTATATATCAATGGGCAGTATGTGGGGATTGACAATCCCCGCGTTCCTGAATCCCATGGCAAATCCCGTACCCTTTGCCTTCACCCAGTTTTTGCTTACTCTACCAGTTGTAATTGTCAACCAGAAGTACTTCACAAACGGTTTCAGGTCATTGTTCAGATTATCGCCGACTATGGATTCACTTATTGCCATAGGCTCCTCGGCAGCTTTTGTTTACGGCATTGTGATAATCTACAATATCGGTTTCGCAATGAATTCCACCAATCATGAAACACTTCATTCTTATGTACATAATTTGTATTTTGAATCCTGCGCCACTATACTGACTCTGGTGACACTCGGCAAATATCTTGAGTCGCGTTCAAAATCAAGAACAACCGATGCGATAACAAAACTTATAAATTTAGCTCCCAAGACTGCACTTTTATTTAAAGGAGATAAAGAAATTGAAGTACCTGTTGAGAATCTGAGAAAAGGAGACATCATAGTGTTGAAACCGGGAATGTCAGCTCCTGTAGATGGCATTGTCGTTAACGGATCTTCATATTTTGATGAATCCGCCCTCACCGGAGAAAGCATGCCGGTTTTCAGAAAATCCGGCGATAAAATACTTTCAGCTTCAATCAATCAGTCCGGGTATGTTCAGGTTGAGTCAATAAGTGTCGGAGATGATACGACTCTGGCAAGGATAATTACTTTGGTTGAAGAGGCTTCATCATCAAAAGCCCCTATATCAAGACTTGCCGACAAAATCAGCAGCGTATTCGTACCCGTGGTTATACTTATTTCAATAATTACAGCAGTAGTATGGATTGCATTGGGTTATCCTTTTGATTTTGCTTTTTCGGCAGCAATCTCCGTGCTTGTTATTTCATGTCCCTGTGCTCTTGGCTTAGCCACACCTGTAGCTATTATGGTTGGTACCGGCAAGGGTGCTGAAATGGGAATACTTTTTAAATCAGCAGAGTCACTTGAAAAGTCGGGTAAAATTGATACAGTTGTTCTGGACAAAACAGGAACTATAACAACTGGCGACCCCGAAGTAAACAAGATTTATAACACAGGGCACTTAAGTGAAAAGGAGATACTAAGTATTTGTTCATCAATCGAAAAATTATCCGGACATCCTGTATCAAAAGCCATTATAAAAAAAGCATCATCTGAAAACCTTAAACTTTATGAAGTGACTGGTTTCAACTCGATAGCAGGTAAAGGAGTTGAAGGCATGATAGAAGGCAGGAAGTATTTTGCAGGCAATCCGGACTATATTCAGGAGAATATTTCTGATTCAAGGGAAGAAATTTCAGATTATACAAAAAATATTTCCTCAAAGGGCATGACTCCTGTTTACCTTGCTGACGAAACTTCCGTAATCGGAATTTTTGCAATCTCCGACACGGTGAAACCGGGAAGCCATGACGCAGTAAATCAAATAAAAGCTTCCGGGGCATCTGTTTATATGCTGACAGGAGATAAAAAAGAAACCGCTCTTGAAATAGCAAAACAAGTCGGAGTTGAAAATGTCTTGTCCGATGTATTGCCGGGAGAGAAGGCTGATAATATTAAATTATTGCAGACTAATAACCATATAGTTGCAATGGTGGGTGATGGTATAAATGATGCCCCGGCACTTGCTACCGCAGACGTTGGCATAGCAATAGGTGCTGGTACTGATATTGCCGTGGAGTCGGCAGACATAATTCTTATGAAGAGCAATATCATGGACGTTGCAAATGCCATGCGACTTGGGAAGGCAGTCATGAACAATATCAGACAAAATCTTTTCTGGGCTTTCTTTTACAATATATTATGTATTCCGCTTGCGGCAGGAGTCTTTTACGGAGTTTTCGGATTAAAGCTGAGCCCTTCGATTGCAGCTGCAGCAATGAGCATCAGCTCAGTCACTGTAGTCCTGAATGCTTTGAGGCTGAAGTTTTTTAAACCGGTTTTCACCAGTCATGATTAAGTTGGATTGCTGCCCTTCAAATGGTTTTCTCTGATCATTGTTGAAGAAATGTCCATCAATGGAGCATCAAGCATTGAAACCCTTTTCCAGCCATCAGGGATTTTGTTTGTTGCACCATTCCTGGGATAAACAATGATATCAAGATTATTCAGAAAAAATTCATAATCCTTCCATTTAGTGAAGACATCCAGATTGTCTCCACCGATAATCAGCACAAACTCTCTGTCAGGATATTCCGAAACAGCCTTTTTTACAGTATCAACTGTGTAAGAAGGATCCGGCATTGTAAACTCAATATCAGAAGCAAAAGTACCGGGTAAATCTGAAAGGGCTTCTTTAACAGCCTCCAGTCTTCTGTCAGCATCTTCAGGGTCAGCCTCCGGTTTAAGCGGGTTTCGCGGACTGACCACGAACCATATTTCATCAACCAATCCTTTTTCAAGTATGAACTTTGCAAGATTGATATGTCCGAAGTGTACCGGATTAAATGATCCGCCAAACAATCCTGTTCTGATACGGCTTTTATCTGATAAATTCATTTACGGCTTCCAGGCAATTTTTTTTAGCGGTTTCAAGAATCTCATTGATAATCACTTTATCAAAATCCTTGGAAAAGGACATTTCCCATTCAGCTTTTTGTATCCTTTCATCAATAGTGGACTTGCTGTCCGTGCCACGTCTTTCAAGCCTTTTTCTCAGTTCTTCGATGGAGGGAGGCTGGATAAACAAAGCCAGAGCTTTTTCACCATATATCTTTTTAATATTTAAACCACCCTTTACATCAATGTCGAGTACAACATTCTGACCTTCATGCATCATCCTGTCAACTTCGCTTTTCAGAGTACCATAAAATTTATCGGTATAAACTTCTTCCCATTCCAGAAAAGCGCCCTCGCCGATTTTTTCACGAAACTGATAAGGAGTCAGGAAGTGATAATCTTTACCATCCCTTTCGCCGGCTCTCGGCATACGGCTTGTGGCTGAAACCGAAAAGCCCAGGTTAAGACCCTGAGATAATAACCATCTGACAATAGTTGTTTTACCTGTGCCTGACGGTGCAGAAAAAATAATAAGTTTGCCCTCGGACATATTATAAAACATTTAAGACCTGTTCCTTGATTTGTTCGAGCTCATCCTTCATACAAACGACTACCTGCTGCATTCCTGTATGATTTGATTTTGAACCAAGCGTATTAATCTCACGACCTATTTCCTGAGTGATGAAACCGAGTTTCTTACCCTGACCATGACTGTCATTCATAGTATCGGTAAAATAAGTCAAATGGTTGGCAAGTCTGGCTTTCTCCTCATTAACATCAAGTTTTTCAATATAATATATCATCTCCTGCTCAAAGCGGTTCTTGTCATAATCCACATTGCCAAGCTTTTCAAGCGAATCATTAATACGGGCCTTTATTGAGTCGATTCTTTCAGATTCAAAAGCTTTGATATCCTCAAGATAAGACTCGATTCTGGATATTTTTTCCTTAAAGACACCTTCCAGCATACGGCCTTCCTGAATCCTGAAGTCACTGAACCTGTCAAGAGCGATTTCTAAGGCATTTTTTAATACAGTCCAGTTTTCTTCCTTGTCTTCTTCAATTATTTCTGATTTAAAAACCTCAGGCATTTTAAGCAATAATGACCATGGATCTTCAGGCGGAGTTATGCCCAGATTCTGAGCCGAAATATTAATCTGTTCGAGATATGCCTGAAAAACTTTTTCATTAAAGTAAAGAATATTTTCTTTGGCAGATGAATCATAAAAAATATTCACCTCGATCTTGCCTCTTTCCGCACGACGTTGTATCTCATTGCGGATTTCCATTTCTCTGTCTTTAAAAGATCCTATCATTCTGATAGAAAGATCCAGCTGCTTGCTGTTAAGAGATTTTATCTCAACCGTAATTTTCTTTCCGTTTATTTCACAGTCGGCTTTACCATAGCCGGTCATTGATTGAATCATCGTTTCTGTTTTTTATAACAAAAGTAATTTTATTTGTTGAAAGAGCTTCCATATGCAGCGATTTTTGTACTTTTGCACTAATACAACAGTTAACACAATCTTTGGAAAATCAATGTGTAAAGTCCTGAATTTAATGTATGGCGCTAATCCTGAATATTGAAACATCCACCGAAGTTTGTTCCGTTTCTTTAAGCCGGGATGGCTCACTCTTATTTGCAACAATCGAAAAAAACGGACCCTCTCATGCGACTTTAATCGGAACATTTGTAGATGAGGCATTAAAAGTAGCTGAAAATATCGGTTTGAAACCGGATGCAGTGGCTATAAGTTCCGGTCCGGGTTCCTATACAGGATTAAGGATAGGAGTATCCATAGCAAAAGGCATATGCTATGCACTTGGGATACCTTTGATTTCGGTTTCAACGCTGGAATTAATGGCTGACACTTTGATTAATAAGCTGGAACTATCAGATGATTGCCTGATACGTCCTGTTCTTGATGCAAGAAGGATGGAAGTTTATACAGCTCTTTACGATGCAAAAGGAAAATGTCTGGAAGAACCCAACGCCCTGATAATTGATAACGAAAGTTTCAGCGAAGAATTGAAAAAAGGTTATCTTTACATAGCCGGCAACGGTGCAGAGAAAATCAGGAATGTTGTCCTTTCAGAAAACGCTAAGTTTGAAACCACCCTGTTTCCCGATGCGGCAAATATGATAAATATTGCTGAAAGAAAATTTAAACAATCTCTTTTTGAAAACGTTGCTTATTTTGAACCGTTTTATTTAAAAGATTTCGTTGCCACTGTTCCCAAAAACAAAGTATTGTAAGAATACTGAATTAATAACAAATAAAATGGAAGTAAACGAATTGGACTATAATACCCAACTGGAAAGGCTTGAATTGCCCGAATACGGCAGAAACATTAAGAGGATGGTTGATCATGCTCTTACACTTGAAGATCCTGAAGAAAGGAAAAAATGCGCTCAGACTATAATAAGCATAATGGGCAATCTTTTTCCACATCTGAGGGATGTGCCTGATTTCAAGCATAAGCTCTGGGATCATCTTGCCGTAATGTCTGATTTCAAACTGGATATAGAATATCCTTATGAACTTGTACAAAAAGAAAAATTAAGATCAAAACCCGAAAAGGTGCCATACAGTGACAGGGATATTAAGATCAGACATTACGGTCATTATCTGGAAGATCTTTTGGTAAAAGCAATGGAAATGGAAGAAGGGCCTGAAAGACTCAGGTTGATACAGATGATGGCAAATCATATGAAAAAAAGCATAATTTCCCAGAACAGAGATTCCGTTGACGATCAGAAGATCTATGATGATCTTAGATTGATGTCTAAAGGAAAAATCGATGTTAATGAGGAAACCGTAAGGCTTATTGATATCAGGGAGATTCAAAGCAGAAAAATCCCTCAGCGTCAGAATCAATCAAATAACAGAAGAAAATAATAAAAAGTATATGGCAACATTCCTTGTTGAAGGCGGATACAAGCTCAAAGGCGAAATCGAACCTCAGGGAGCTAAAAATGAAGCATTACAGGTGATTTGCGCCGCGATGCTTACTGCAGAGGAAGTCATAATCGAAAATATACCTGACATACTGGATATAAGAAATCTTATGGATCTCCTGGAAGGGATAGGAGTCAGGATCAGGGAAATTGGAGCAGGGACGTTTAGTATTCAGGCAGACGATGTTGATCTCGATAAGCTGACATCTGAGTTCTATCTGCAGAAAAGTGCAGCATTAAGAGGTTCCGTAATGCTTGTCGGCCCGCTGCTTGCCAGATTCGGAAAAGCTGTGATTTCAAAACCAGGTGGCGACAAGATAGGCAGAAGACGTCTAGATACACATTTTACCGGTATTCAAAAACTTGGAGCAAACTTTGTTTTTGATTATTCCAGATCACTTTATGAAGTAAATGCCGATCAGCTTAAAGGTACTTACATGTTGCTGGATGAAGCTTCGGTGACAGGTACTGCAAATATTATCATGGCGGCCGTAATGGCTTCAGGAAAAACCACAATATATAACGCAGCTTGTGAACCTTACATACAGCAGCTTTGCAAAATGCTCAACAGTATGGGTGCAAATATCTCCGGTATTGGTTCAAACCTGCTTACAATAGAAGGTGTTGAGCGTCTTACCGGATGCAGGCACAGGATTTTGCCTGATATGATAGAAGTTGGCAGCTTTATAGGTATGGCTGCAATGACCGGCTCTGAGATTACAATAAAAAATGTAGCCTATGACCAGCTGGGCATGATTCCTGATTGTTTCAGGAAGATGGGCATATTCATGGAAAACATCGGAGACGATATATTTATACCTGCACAGGACAGCTATTCTATTGAAACCTTTCTGGATGGATCAATACTGACTCTTGCTGACGCTCCATGGCCGGGACTTACTCCGGATTTACTGAGCGTTCTTCTTGTTGTTGCAACACAGGCTCATGGAAGCGTACTGATACATCAAAAGATGTTTGAAAGCCGGCTTTTCTTTGTGGATAAACTGATAGATATGGGGGCACAGATAATCCTTTGTGACCCGCACAGAGCTACAGTAATTGGTTTGGGCAATAAATACAAATTAAGAGGATGTATGATGTCTTCACCTGATATAAGGGCAGGTATTGCATTGCTTATTGCAGCGATGTCAGCTGAAGGCGAGAGCAAAATACATGGTATAGACCAGATTGACAGAGGCTATCAGGATATCGATAAGCGTCTTAACAAACTTGGTGCAAGAATTCACAGGATATAACCGATGATCAGCAAAACTGAAGTCTTTCCGATAGGACATTTCTACAAGACACACGGACTCAACGGTGAGCTTGGTTTTAACTTCACTTCTGATGTATTTGACCGTACTGAATCTCCATACTGGGTTTTAGATATGGATGGTATATTAGTGCCATTCTTCGTGGAATCATACAGATTCAGGACTGACTCAACAGCTCTGGTAATACTTTCCGGCATTGATGATGAAACCAAAGCCAGGCAACTTGTCGGTAAAACAGTTTATTACCCGTCTTCATACGACGATAATGAAGATGATGGAACCATCAATACAGATATACTTACAGGCTACAAAGTTATAGATGAAGTCTTCGGGGACCTGGGTGAGATAACATCAGTAGATGATTCTACTTTAAATGTTCTGATCGTGGTTTCTGACGGTGAAAGAGAAATACTGATTCCTGTTGCCGGAGGTTTCTTAAAGAATATGGATAATGATAAAAAGATAATATATGTCTCACTACCACAGGAGCTTATAGATCTTTGACAAAAATTGTTTTAAATTAAGAATAACTTGAGCTAAATTGCGACCTGATTTTTAAAAAGGATGAAGAAAAGTAAGACCAGTCTGTATTTTGAAAAACTCAAAAAGAAGTTCCAGCTTTCTATCTTTAACGAAAGCACACTGGAATCTGTCTTTTCAGTCAGAGTTTCAAGACTTGACGGCATACTTATATCTGCATCAATATTGATATTATTGTTTTTTATTTTTCTTCTGCTGCTCAGGAACACAGGCATGAGTTCATTCCTGCCGCAATCTATGGATCCTCAATACAGGGAAAAAGTCATTTCAGATGCTTACAGAGTCGATTCAATGGCAGAAGTGCTTAAAAAACAGAATAAATATGTCTCTGTAATTCAAGCTATTGTTAGTGGTGACATGCCTGCTGGGCTGATAGATGGTGATGGGCAAAAAATACTTCTTGACACGGTTTCACTTGATAATCTGGATAAAATAAAAGCAACCAGGGAAGAAGAAAGATTCAGACAGGAATATGAGGAAAAGGAAAAAGACAATCTTTCGACTCTGGTTCAATCTGAAACCAAACCAGATTTTCTTTTTTATAAGCCCGTTAAAGGAAAAATTAAATCCAGATACAATCCGTCCAAAAAAGAATATGGCATGGATTTTGCCATTGAAGGTAAACAGGCAGTACTTTCTGTTTTGGATGGTACAGTCATTTTTGCATCTTATGTAGCCGAATATCAATATGTCATACATGTACAGCATCTGAATGATTTTGTTTCGGTTTATAAGTTTAATTCAGAGTTGATAAAAAAAGAGGGAGATAAGGTAAGAGCAGGAGAGGTAATAGCTGTCATAAGTGAAACTTCCGATACAAAAAATCAGAATCATCTTTACTTTGAACTTTGGCAAAAAGGATTTGCGATGAACCCTGAAGATTACATTTTGTTCTGATATTTATGAGAGATACAAGCCCCGGAAAAAAAGTAATAGCGATACTCGGATCAACAGGTTCGATAGGCAGGCAGGCTTTGGAAGTTATTGGTAACTATCCTGAGAGATTTGAGGTATATGCAATTACCGCAAATAACAATATAGATTTACTGATCAAACAGGCGAGAAATTTTACACCGGATATAGTGGCGATAGCCAATGAAAATCACTACCAGAAGCTGAAAGAGGCTTTGGAAGATTTGCCCATAAAAGTTTATGCAGGAGCTGATGCCATCGCACAGATAGTAGAATCAGATCCTATCGATATAGTATTGACAGCAATGGTAGGTTATTCAGGACTCAAGCCCACCATAAATGCCATAAAGTCAGGTAAGGCGATAGCTCTTGCCAATAAAGAAACCATGGTAGTTGCCGGTGAAATTATTACCAGGCTTGCGATTGAAAATAAAGTACCGGTATTTCCTGTTGACTCTGAACATTCAGCAATTTTCCAGTGTCTTGAACAATACAATAATGTCGAAAAGATTATTCTGACAGCATCAGGCGGTCCTTTCAGGAATTATTCTATTGAAGAGCTTGGTAAAGTCACAAAAGATCAGGCACTGAAGCATCCCAACTGGAACATGGGTCACAAGATTACGATAGACTCTGCGACTATGATCAATAAGGGTTTCGAAGTGATTGAAGCCAAATGGCTTTTTGGTATCAGGCCCGAACAAATAGAAGTTGTGGTACATCCCCAGTCGATAATACATTCCATGGTGCAGTTTTATGATGGTTCAGTAAAAGCACAGCTCGGACTGCCCGACATGAAGTTACCTATATTATATGCACTATCTTATCCCGAAAGGCTTAAGACTGATTTCAAAAGACCTGACTTCCCCGCTATAGGTTCACTGACATTTGAGAAACCTGATCTTGTAAGATTCAGGAATCTTGCTCTGGCATACTCTTCGATGGAAAAAGGAGGAAACATGCCATGCATACTTAATGCTGCAAACGAAATAGCTGTTGAGGCCTTTTTACACGACAGGATTAGTTTTACCGGAATGTCCGATTTGATTGAACAAACTATGGGCAAAACGCCTTTTATTCAGACCCCTTCTTATGAGGATTACGTCGAAACCGACCGGGAAGCGAGAAACACAGCAAAAAGCATGATCGGCTAATCAAAATTGATAACAAACAAAAACAATAAATAATGGAAGTTTTTTTAATTAGAGCGTTACAGTTGATTTTAAGTTTGTCCATTCTTGTACTTATACACGAATTCGGACATTTCATATTCTCCAGGATATTCGGAGTCAGGGTAGAAAAGTTTTATATGTTTTTCAACCCTTTGTTTTCGATCGTAAGGATTAAAAAACTTGACGGAAAACTGCATTTCTCATGGTTTTCAAGGAAAGTTCCGGCAAAATTCTCTGAAGTTCCGGAAAAGACCGAATTCGGTTTAGGCTGGGTTCCACTCGGAGGTTACTGCTCGATTTCAGGAATGATTGATGAATCCATGAATGTTGAGCAAATGAAGGAGCCTGAAAAACCCTATGAGTTCAGATCAAAACCAGCATGGCAGAGATTACTTATCATGGCCGGTGGAGTGTTGTTCAATTTCATCCTTGCTTTGGTTCTTTACGCCGCAGTTCTAAACGTTTGGGGTGAAGAGTATCTTCCTTTGAAGAAAGCACCTATGGGCATGGATTTCTCCGAAGTTGCCCATAAGGCCGGTTTCGTCGATGGAGATATTTTACTTTATGCAGACAATCAGACTTTAGACAAGTTTGATGAAAACATGCTTCGTACCATTGATGCAGCTTCAGAAGTTACAGTACTCAGAAATGGTCAGGAAGCCAAAGTAAAAATACCGAAGAATTTCATTCTCAGCATATCATCAGGAGGAGAAGGTTTCGCAACCTACAGGTTTCCGACAGTTGTTAAAGATGTAAGTCAGGGTTCAACAGCCAAAAAAATTGGTTTACAGCAAGGCGACAGTCTGACAGCGATTAATGGAATAGCCTGTGCAACATTCTTTGATTTTTCAAAGGAGCTGACCAAACACAAGGACAGCACAATTCAGCTGACATATTTCAGAAACGGAGTTCAGAATACTGTCCCTGCAAAAATTGACGAAAACGGCAAGCTGGGATTTTTTGTGACACCAATCAATGAGATTTTTGAAACCACTAAGGTTGATTATTCATTTTTCAAGTCGATACCTGCAGGCATAAGTAAAGGCGTTAAAACTCTTACAGGTTATGCAAGCGATTTGAAATACATGTTCACAAAAGAAGGAGCCCAGAATCTCGGCGGTTTCGGCGCTATCGGAAGTCTTTTCCCAAAGATATGGAGCTGGCAGATCTTCTGGGAAACCACCGCCTTCCTGTCAATCATTCTTGCATTTATGAATATTTTACCAATTCCTGCACTGGATGGTGGACATATATTATTCCTCTTTGTCGAAGTAATTTCAGGGCGCAAACCCGGAATAAAATTCCTTGAGTATGCGCAGATGGTTGGAATGTTTCTTTTGGTTGCATTGCTTATTTACGCTAACGGAAACGATTTGTATAAATGGTTATTTAAATAACCAGACTTATTAATTTTTAACGCAGTGCTCTCTTCTGCCATGTGTAAAATTTGGTGGAAATACTGTGTCAAATTCATGGAGCCGGCCGGGAGGTCGGCTCTAATTTGTTTAAAATCAATTATATAATTTTTAAGCTTTAAATTGTACACTTTGTGAGAACCTGCGGGTTATTGACATGTACATCCGTTTTTGGTATTTTTGTTGATAATCAGTATTCAGTAAAACAAGCGCACATTTTGTACGATTTTTTTGATGAATATCAGGGCGATATTGCAAATATTTATAAATATACCATGATAAGAATTCATAACCTTATTCTACTCATTTCTGTATTTTTACTTGTTTCCTGTGCACCGCGAAATATCGTCGAGGGAATTCCCAATTTTAAATGGATTAAAGAAGTTGGTGCAAAAAAAACGCCACCAACCACTCATATATATAATGTGTCAGATTATGGTGCTAAACCGGATACTTCATTTCTGAGCACAAAAGCCATACAAAAAGCTATTGATGAATGTTCAGCAAACGGTGGTGGCATCGTTACACTCAATCCCGGCAAATATTGCACAGGTACCATCTATTTAAAAACAGGAGTTAATCTTAACCTACCCGAAGGAGTTGAGATATATGGCAGCAGAAACCTTGACGATTATCCTGTAATAAATACCAGAGTAGCCGGAATAGAAATGAAATGGCCTTCAGCACTCATTACTGCAATAGACCAGGATAATGTAGCATTGACAGGTAAAGGCATGGTGTGGGGTCAGGGTAAAATATTCTGGGATAAATCCTGGGCAATGAGAAAAGACTATGACGCAAGAGGTCTAA
>CAZCPI010000065.1:7224-12337 GCA_964500535.1 uncultured Bacteroidales bacterium | reverse complement strand
CAATTGCATTTTCAAAATGTCCTTCTGTAATCAGGTAAGGAACCTGACTAATAAACCCTTGCAGCTTTTCGGCGGCAAGGGGCTCGTCTTCAATAATTATGCAATGCAGTTCCATCTATATCCTTATGCTTAGATCAACAATAAAGGTATCGGTATTTTTTGTTATTTGCAAAATGTGCTTGCCAGGGTAAAGCAGCTCCAGTCTCCTTTTTACGTTTTCAAGGCCGACACCTCCATTAAGATTGTTTACCTGGTTTCGCTCAGGATTATAATAGTTTACGCATCTGAATCTCAGTTGACCTTTATCAACTTTTATTTCAATTTCGATCACAGGCCATTTGCCTGTCGCTGACGAATGTTTAAAAGCATTCTCGACAAACGGGATAAAAAGGAGAGGAGGCACCATGTAGTTGCAATCATCCGTGGTTTCACACTTGGGGAAGATAAAACTGATATAGTCTTTTTCCTTATAGCGAAGCTGCTGCAGGTTGATGTAACTATTGAGATGTTCGATTTCCTTATTGAGAGGTACTTCTGGTGTGTTGGTTTCATAAATCATGTACCTGAGCATTTCAGAAAGCGTGATCAGTGAAGCTGAAGCATCATCCGGAGATTTTCTGATCAGAGTGTCTATATTGTTGAGTGAGTTGAAAAGGAAGTGAGGATTTATCTGCGACTTTAGCAATTCCAGCTCATTTTTCAGGTTTTTGTTCTCGATTTCAGATTTCTTCTGAATATTGGCAAACCAATTTTCGAAACCCCGGATCAGGCAACCGCACTGAGCAATAATAAAAGTACCAATCAAAGGAGGAGTTAACGCTACAAAGTTTATGTGGAAAGAATTATAGATGATAGCAATAAAAATTATGTAAAAAATGAATGTAATCACAATGCTGAAACCTATCGAAAGCAACAGATACTTTACAAGTTGTTTCTTTTCAAAAAATCTGGTCAGATAAAAGTATGAAAAGTAAAAAGTAACTACAGCCCATACAGCGTTGATAAACATACCAGTAGGAAGCTCATTTAGTTCAGGCCAATGACCGGCCTTTGGAGCCATATTAATCAAAATGGAAAATCCCACAAAGACAATCCAGTAAATGGAATGAATTATTATTTTAAGCAGAGTGTTAATCTTCATATTATTAAATATAAAACGTAAGCCTTTTTAAAGGATTCATACAAAGTTAATAATTAAATTTTCTTATTGTTTTTGTCAGGCAACATAGCAATCACAAACAATACTACAGGGATCAGGCACATGGTCAAAATCATTGGTGTTGAAGCCTTATATCCGAAATAAATAAACTCCGTTGCAATCCTGATTAAGTAAAACAACGAGAAGAAACCCAGAATATCGGTTTTCAGTTTGCTTTCAAGTAATGGTTTTGTTCTGAATAGGGTGATGAAAACCATAAATAACAAAATCATTATGCATATACAATGATAAGTAAGCATTATGGCTCTGTCGCTTTGATTCATGCAAGCCAGTGATGTACCCCAGTTAAACAATTTGTAAAAAGAAATATGAAATGCGACAAAAAGGATGTTGATGATACCTGTAATGCGCAGAAGTAATGCTTTAATTTTCATTTGAATACCGGTTAAAATTGTTAAACTTGTTTTTTTTGGATTCAAAGTTGGGCTGTCCTCACTCTTTATCCAAATGAAGTTGATGAAACCGTGAAATCAGGTGATGAACAGTTCATTACGCCACTTAAGGTTAATAATAACAATCTGTTTAACTTTAGTCGATTTGTGTGTTTTGATAACAAAAACCGATTAAAAACTTATATATTGAAAGATATTAGTCAAAAAATATTTGAATTTGTTGTTTGTAAAGAAAAAACATATATCTTTGCATCGTCAAAACGGAATGAAACCGTATATTTGACGAGTATTTGAAGCTTTCTGAATTTTATATTCACAATTATGGCAAACATTATTCTATCCGGTATTATTCTGATTGGTATTATTCTATTACGATGATAGCAAGGTGGTAAGATTGTGTGGATGGAAAAAAATATTAAGCCCTTCTTGCTGCCAGAGTAAGAGGGGCTTTTAAATTAAATAATATTTAAAACAAAAAATATGTCAGACAAGGTTTTTATTTTCGACACAACACTGAGAGATGGTGAGCAGGTGCCCGGATGTCAATTGAACACAGTTGAAAAAATTCAGGTTGCCAAGGCATTGGAAAATCTGGGTGTCGATATTATTGAGGCCGGTTTCCCCATATCAAGTCCGGGAGATTTCAACTCAGTAGTTGAGATCAGTAAAGCTGTTACATGGCCGACAATCTGTGCTTTGACCCGTTCGGTTGAGAAAGATATTGAAGTTGCGGCTGAAGCACTTAAGTATGCAAAACATAAAAGGATTCACACAGGTATCGGAACATCCGATTATCATATAAAGTATAAATTTAATTCAAATCAGGAAGATATACTACAGCGTGCTATAGCATGTGTTAAATACGCAAAGAAGTTTGTTGAGGATGTAGAGTTTTATGCTGAGGATGCAGGCCGTACGGACAATGTTTATCTGGCAAGAGTGGTGGAAGCTGTTATTAAGGCTGGCGCTACGGTTGTAAATATTCCCGATACAACAGGCTATTGTTTGCCAAGTGTTTATGGTGAGAAGATAAAATTTCTGATGGAAAATGTCAGTAATATAGACAAGGCTATCATTTCGACCCATTGTCACAACGATCTTGGAATGGCAACTGCCAATACCATGGCAGGTTTGTTAAACGGAGCAAGACAGGCTGAGGTAACAATCAACGGTATTGGTGAAAGAGCCGGGAATACCTCACTCGAGGAAATCGCTATGATACTGAAATGCCATAAGGATATCAATCTGGTTTCGAACATAAATACAAAGTTTATCACTCCTACAAGTCGTATGGTTTCGAGCCTGATGAACATGCCGGTACAACCAAATAAGGCTATAGTAGGCAGAAACGCTTTCGCACATTCTTCAGGTATTCATCAGGACGGAGTTTTGAAAAACCGTGAAAGCTACGAAATTATGGATCCAAAAGATGTCGGTCTGGATGAAAACTCAATCATACTTACAGCCAGGAGCGGACGTGCAGCTTTAAAACATCGTCTTCAGGTGCTGGGAATTGATATTGATGGTGACAGATTAAGTGAAGTTTATCAGGAATTTCTTAAATTGGCTGACCGTAAGAAAGATATAAATGATGAGGATGTAATGTTGCTTATTGGAATGGAAATGAGCAAGGGCAGAAGGATCAAGCTGGAAAATCTTCAGGTATTGTCAGGCAAGGGTGTGAAACCGGTAGCAAATATTACTCTTGACATTGCCGGTGAGAAGTTTGAAGCAACAGCTACTGGTAATGGTCCTGTTGATGCTGCTATCAAAGCTCTGAAAAATATCATTAAAAGGGAAATGACTCTAAAAGAATTTCTTATACAGGCAATATCAAAAGGTAGTGATGATACAGGTAAAGTTCACATGCAGGTAGAGTATGAAGGTGTGGTATATTATGGTTTCTCAGGTAACACAGATATTATAACTGCTTCAGTTGAGGCTTATATCGATGCGATTAATAAATTTGTAAAATAACACTGCATAGTTTATCGATGTATAATATCAGGCAGACTGAACGCATAAAAACGTTAATCGATAAACAATACACAGCAGAATTTTGTTGGTAATAAATTAGTTTTTAAGGTAAGTTACTATATTAATATAAAATGGGTAAAACATTATTTGACAAAATTTGGGATAAACACGTGGTGACGACTGTTGAAGGTGGTCCGACTCAGTTGTATATTGACAGACATTACTGTCATGAAGTCACCAGTCCTCAGGCTTTTCAGGGATTGAGAAACCGTAATTTGAAGGTTATGCGTCCTGAAAAAACATATTGTATGCCTGATCATAATATCCCCACACTGGATCAGGACAAGCCTATCCGGGATGAGGTTTCACGCAATCAGGTAGAAACCCTTACAAAAAATGCAAATGAATTTGGAGTGACTTTATTTGGTCTTGGTCATATAAAGAACGGTGTAATACACGTGGTAGGTCCTGAAAACGGGCTGACATTGCCGGGTATGACCATCGTTTGCGGTGACTCACATACTTCAACTCACGGAGCATTGGGCGCTGTTGCATTTGGTATCGGTACTTCAGAAGTTGAAATGGTTCTGGCTTCACAATGTATACTTCAGGCGAAACCCAAAAGAATGCGAATAAATGTTGAAGGTAAACTTGGAGAGTCTGTAACTGCAAAAGATATGGCTTTGTACATTATTGCAAAGATGACAACAGGTGGTGCAACAGGTTATTTCGTGGAATATGCCGGCGAAGCTGTAAGAAATCTTACTATGGAAGGTCGTCTTACACTTTGCAATCTTTCGATTGAAATGGGTGCCCGTGGAGGTATGGTTGCTCCCGATGAAACCACTTTCTTATATATAAAAGGACGTGAGTTTGCCCCAAAAGGTAATGATTGGGATGAGGCCATGGATTACTGGAAGACGTTGTACAGTGACTCAGACGCTATATTTGACAAAGAAGTCAACATAGCTGCAGAAGATATTCAGCCAATGGTTACTTACGGTACTAATCCCGGTATGGGCTTAAGTATCACAGGTTCAATACCAACTCTTGATGAAATTGATGAAGCTGGCAAGATTTCGTTCAGTAAATCTCTGGAATACATGGGCTTCAAACCCGGAGAAATGATGATGGGTAAGAAAATCGATTATGTATTCCTAGGAAGCTGTACAAATGGTCGTATTGAAGACTTTAGACTTTTTGCAGAATTTGTTAAAGGTAAGAAAAAGCATCCTGATGTGGTTGCCTGGTTGGTTCCGGGCTCATGGGCAGTAGAAGCTCAGTGCAGAGCGGAAGGACTTGTCGAAATACTTGAGGAAGCCGGATTCAAACTAAGACAGCCAGGTTGTTCTGCATGTCTGGCAATGAATGATGACAAGGTTCCTGCCGGTAAATATGCTGTTTCGACTTCGAACAGAAACTTTGAAGGACGACAGGGACCCGGCGCAAGAACTATTCTTGCAGGTCCGCTTGTTGCCGCTGCCGCTGCAGTTACCGGATGTCTGACCGATCCCAGAGCCTGATA
>CAZCPI010000065.1:0-7124 GCA_964500535.1 uncultured Bacteroidales bacterium | reverse complement strand
TTGTTGCCGCTGCCGCTGCAGTTACCGGATGTCTGACCGATCCCAGAGCCTGATAAAGTTATGAAACGAGCATACTTAAACAAATCTCTCAAATCGATGCGAGCTTTGGTATGCGGCGTTCCATGCGACCTTAGTGTAAAAAATAAATAATGATGTATGAATGCTGTGTTCTCATTTCCCGTACCGATACAGGTTAGATTCAACGATGTTGATATCATGGGGCATGTATCAAACACTGTTTATCAGAATTATTATGATTCCGGTAAGACTCATTATTTTGACAATATACTTCCTGATATAGACTATCAGAACCAGGGAGTAGTCGGGGCTTCAATTAAGATTGACTATCTCTTGCCGATTTACATGAAGTACAAGATTACGGTTAAGACGAGAATTTCTGTACTTGGGCGCAAGAGTTTTACGATGGAGCACATAATGGTAAATGATGAAACCGGCGATCTTTTGTCAACCTGTTCTGCTGTTTTGGTTTGTTATGACGTGAAAAACAGCAGGAGCATGGTAATACCTGATCACTGGCGACAGGCTATCATACAGCATGAGGGAGAACAACTCATAGTGAAGTGATTAAAATAACAGAAACAAACCGGTCATAGCCGGAAAAAAATATAAAAATGGAAAAATTCAGGACTTTCACATCGACAATAATACCAATGCCTATTGAGAATGTTGATACTGACCAGATAATCCCTGCAAGGTTTTTGAAGGCAACTTCTAAGGATGGCTTTGGTGATAATCTGTTTCGTGACTGGAGATACGACAGTAATAATAATCCTATAGAAGGATTCGTTTTAAACAATAAGACATACTCAGGTTCCATTCTTGTTGCCGGCAAAAATTTCGGCAGCGGATCAAGCCGTGAGCATGCTGCCTGGGCTATCGCAGGTTATGGTTTCAAGGTCGTGGTTTCAAGCTTCTTTGCGGATATTTTCAAGAATAATGCACTCAATAATGGTGTTTTGCCTGTGGTTGTAAGCGAAGCATTTCTGGCTGATGTCTTTGATGCTGTCGCTAAAGATGCCGGGGTTACGCTTACTGTTAATCTTGAAGATCAGAAAGTAACTAATAATTCAAATGGTGCGGTTGAAAAATTTGATATCAACCCTTACAAGAAAAATTGTCTGATCAATGGTTTCGACGATATCGATTACCTTTTAAGCAATAAAGACAAAATAGAGCAGTGGGAGAATAAAGTTTAAATGAAAAGCCACTGGTAATCAAGGCGTAGCTAAGTTATAAATATGAATAAGCATGTTTAAGCAAAACGCCCGGGATTATGCTATTTAACAAATGAAACTAAACTAATAAACAATCAAATAATGCAAATCGAAGTTCTGGATACGACTCTTCGTGACGGAGAACAGACCTCAGGGGTCTCGTTTGCAAGTCAGGAAAAGCTTAGTATTGTCAGGTTGCTTTTGGAAGAGCTTCATGTCGACAGGGTCGAAGTTGCTTCGGCCAGAGTTTCAAGTGGAGAATTTGAAGCTGTTAAAAGGATTTGTGCCTGGGCTAACCTGCATAATCATATAAATAAGATTGAGGCTCTGGGCTTTATTGATAAAGGTGTTTCAATCAAATGGATGGAGGAAGCCGGTTGCAAGGTTATCAATCTGCTTTGCAAGGGTTCTTACAAGCATGTGACCGAGCAATTAAAAAAGACTCCTGAGCAACATATCAGCGATATTAAAAATGAGATTGAAATGGCAGTTTCACGTGGAATGTCTGTGAATATTTATCTTGAAGACTGGTCTAACGGTATAAGAACTTCTCCTGAATACGTGTTTCAGTTTATGGATGGTCTTAAAGATCAACCTGTTAAGCGTTTTATGCTACCTGACACATTAGGCATACTGAATCCTGATAATACTTATGAATATTGCAGCTATATGACGGGTCGTTATCCTGATTTGCATTTTGATTTTCATGCCCATAATGATTATGATCTGGCTGTTGCTAATACTGCTGCTGCAGTCAAAGCAGGAGTGAAGGGTGTTCATGTTACAGTTAACGGTCTTGGCGAAAGGGCAGGTAATGCACCTTTAACGAGTGTTGTTGCAGTATTGCATGATCTTCTTAAAGCCGAAACCAATATCAATGAGGAAAGACTTACTACAATAAGCAAGATTGTGGAGTCATATTCCGGTATAAGGATTCCTGCCAATAAGCCTGTAATAGGTGATAATGTTTTCACACAGTGTGCAGGCATTCATGCTGACGGAGACGCCAAAAATAATTTGTATTTCAATGATTTGCTACCTGAAAGATTCGGCCGTACCAGGGAGTACGCGCTTGGAAAAACTTCTGGTAAAGCAAGTATTCAAAAAAATCTTGAGGCTCTGGGTATTGATCTGGATGAAGCTTCCATGAAGCTTGTAACTCAGCGTATTATAGAGCTTGGTGATAAAAAGGAACAAGTCACTCAGGAAGATTTGCCTTACATTATTTCTGATGTACTCAAGCAATCAGGCGGAGATGAGCACGTAAAGATTAAAAACTATTCACTTTCGCTTGCCAACGGTTTGAAACCGGTAGCGACTTTAATGCTTGAAATAAAGGGAGAATCCTATCAGGAGACTTCGCAAGGTGATGGTCAGTATGATGCATTTATGAAGTCTCTGAGGAAAATTTACAAGACACTTGACAGAAAATTCCCAATGCTTGTGGATTATGCTGTTACTATTCCTCCCGGTGGTCGCACAGATGCTTTTGTTCAGACAGTGATTACCTGGTCACTTAAGGACAAGACTTTCAGGACAACAGGTTTGGATGCAGACCAGACTGAAGCTGCCATTAAGGCAACAATGAAGATGCTCAATGTGATTGAGGATTGGTAGTAGATAAAATGGTATTACCGGTTTCGCCGGGAAGGTTTTCAATTAATGAATTTATAAAATAAAAAGATGAAGATTAATATTGCTGTATTGCCAGGAGACGGTATAGGGCCTGAAATTATTGAACAGGCTTTGAAAGTTACTGAAGCTGTATGTAAGAAATTCGGACATGAACTGTCATATAAAACTGCTCTGGTGGGAGCATGTGCTATCGATGCTACAGGTAATCCATATCCTGATGAAACTCATGACTTATGTATGCAGGCCGATGCTATACTGTTTGGCGCTATCGGATCTCCGAAATATGATAACGACCCGACAGCAAAAGTTCGTCCGGAACAGGGTTTGCTGGCAATGCGCAAGAAACTTGGTTTGTATGCAAACATAAGACCTGTAAATGTGTTTCAGTCATTGATAGAACGTTCTCCACTCAAAGCTGAGCTGGTTAAGGATGCGGATTTTGTATGTATCCGTGAGCTTACCGGTGGATTGTATTTTGGAAAACCTCAGGGACGTAGTGAAGATGGCAACAGTGCAGTTGACACTTGTGCTTATTCCCGGGAAGAAATCGAAAGAATACTTAAACTTGCATTTGAATTTGCCGGAAGACGTCGCCGTAAACTTACAGTTGTTGACAAAGCCAATGTCCTTGAAACCTCACGTTTATGGAGGCAGATTGCTCAGGAAATGGAGCCGTCATATCCTGAAATAGCGGTGGATTATATGTTTGTCGATAATGCAGCGATGAGGCTTATTCAATGGCCTTCAAGCTTTGATGTTATGGTTACTGAAAACATGTTTGGCGATATTCTGACTGATGAGGCTTCTGTAATTACAGGTTCTATGGGTATGTTGCCTTCAGCATCATTCGGTTTACACACTTCTCTTTATGAACCTATTCATGGTTCGTATCCTCAGGCAGCAGGCAAAAATATTGCCAATCCGCTTGCTACAGTACTTTCTGCAGCTCTTATGTTTGAACATTCTTTTGGCTTAAGCAAAGAAGCAGCTTTGATTAGAGAAGCGGTTGAAGCAAGTATGGCTGCCGGTTTCGTCACTGAAGATATTATTATGGGTGAGATGAAACCACGCCTTACAAGTGAAGTCGGTGACTGGCTGGCAAAATACATTGAAGGATAAAGTCGGCTATTGATATTTTATAACCCCGTTATGCTCAGGCAACTTAAAGGCCTTTGCATAGTGGGGTATTTTTTGTTTTGAGACCTCTTTTTTTTTGACTAAATTCGAGCCTTAATTTTTTAATCAACACATGAGACACAGTAAATTCCTTTTATTGCTTGCAATTATTTTGTTTGCCATGCCTTCAGTGGCCAATGAGCCGGATTCAGCTTATATTTTCGTGTATTCTACAAAGAAAAATGCAGATCATAACGGTATGCATATTGCATGGAGTGTTAACAATAAAGACTGGCATTCGATAGGGCCGGAACATGCTTTCCTGAAAAGTGATTATGGCACCTGGGGTCCGGAAAAAAGAATGGTTTCTCCATATGTTTACAGAGATACAAATGGTCTGTGGCATTGTATCTGGAGTGTCAACGAAAAAGACGGAGTATTTTCATATACAACTTCAAAAGATCTGATTTACTGGAAGACACAATCTTATCCTGTGGTTTCACCAGAGAATTGCCTGATGCCTGAAATCTCATCTGATGGTAATAAGTTCATAATAACCTGGCTTTCGGGGAATGGTGAAAAGGTTTGGTTGATAAGTACTTCGGATTTTAAAAATTACGGGAAAGCTCAGCTTTCAACTGCAGCTAAGCGTGTCAATGGTCGTAAGACTCTTGAAGTTAACGGCGAAATGCAGATGGGGACAGTCCACAAGGTTTCATTTAAAGAAGTGGATAATCTGATTAAATCACAGCAGATTGCTGCTTACAGATCTGATTTGCATTCTGAAAGGATAACTGATGATGCAAAGAAATATGCTAATCTTAAACCTCTTACAGCTAATATTACTCTGAAAGACGAGAAACCAAAAAAAATAAGTGATTTACTTATAGGGATTTTCTTTGAAGATATTAGCTATGCTGCAGATGGTGGCCTTTATGGTGAATTGCTTCAAAACAGAGATTTCGAGTACGATCCTGCAGACAGAGATGGTCGCGACAAAAACTGGAACAGTACATATGCATGGTCTTTAAAAGGAGAATATGCCACATTCAAAATTGATACTGTCGCACCGATACATATAAATAACAAACATTATGCTGTCCTTGATGTTAAGAAACAGGGTGCAGGACTTGCAAATGTAGGTTATGATGGCATAAGTGTAAAGCAGGGTGAAAAATATGATGTTTCTCTTTTTGCAAGAGGACTTAACGGAAATAAATCAAAATTATTAATCAGACTTCAGGATCGTAAAGGCAATATTCTCGGTGAAACAGTAACAAGTGCTGTTGCAAGCGATTGGAAAAAGTTACAGACTGTAATAACTGCAAAAAGTACAAATGCCGAGGCTTTGCTTGTCTTAATTCCTCAAAAAGAAGGTCTTTTAAATATTGATTTTATTTCGTTGTTCCCTCAGAATACCTTCATGAAACGCAAAAATGGTTTGCGCGCAGATCTTGCTCAGGTCATTGCAGATATGAAACCTAAGTTTGTCAGATTCCCGGGTGGTTGTGTGGCTCATGGTGACGGTCTCGGCAATATGTACCGTTGGAACAGGACTGTGGGACCTCTTGAATCACGTGTACAGCAACCTAATATCTGGAATTATCATCAGTCAGCAGGTCTTGGCTACTTCGAATACTTCCAGTTTTGTGAAGATATAGGAGCACAGCCGCTACCGGTTTTACCTGCAGGAGTACCATGTCAGAATTCAAGCACAGGAGGTGCCGGACAGCAGGGTGGTTTGCCTATGTGCGAAATGGACAACTACATTCAGGAAGTTCTTGATCTCATAGAATGGGCAAATGGCGATGTTAAAACAAAATGGGGTAAGATCAGAGCTGAAGCCGGGCATCCGAAACCATTTAACCTTAAATATGTAGGTATTGGTAACGAAGATTTTATTTCTGATGTTTTTGAAGAACGTTTCAAGATGATATTCGACGCTGTAAAGCAAAAACATCCTGAAATCACTGTAGTGGGTACTGTCGGTCCATTTTATGAAGGAACAGATTATGTCGAAGGCTGGCGCATAGCTACTGAACAAAAAGTACCAATAGTTGATGAACATTATTACAATTCTCCGGGCTGGTTTATAAATAATCAGGATTATTACGACAGATATGACCGCAGCAAATCAAAAGTCTATCTCGGAGAGTACGCTGCCCATATTCCCAATCGTCAGAATAATATTGAAACCGCTTTGGCCGAAGCACTTTATCTGACTTCTGTTGAACGAAACGGCGATATTGTTGAAATGACTTCTTATGCACCATTACTTGCCAAAGAAGGTCATACCAACTGGAATCCTGATTTGATTTATTTTAACAACACTCAAGTCATGCCGACAGTGGGTTACCATGTTCAGAAGTTATATGGCAACAATTCCGGTGATCAGTATCTGCCGGGAAAAGTGATGCTATCTGATATGAATAGCCAGGTTACCAAACGTTTTGGCTCTTCAATCGTTAAAGACAGCAGGACGAATGATATTATAATAAAATTGGTTAATATGCTTCCCGTTGAAACCAATACAAATGTAGACCTGAAGGGTTTGAATATTAAGGATGACAATTCCGTGATGACTGTTCTGAAGGGTGAACCGTCAGACAGAAATGCGAAACCTGAGGTTTCAACGATAAAGACTGGAGAGAAGTTCCAAGTTAAATTGCCAGCATATTCTTTTACGGTTATCAGGATTAGTAACGGAAAATGATTTATAAATTTATCAGTTAGTTATGAAGAAAAAGTTATTATTGTTTTCATTGGTTACATTACTTGCTTCGGGCCTGAATGCTCAGAAGTATAAAGAAATTGATAACGGTGCAAAGGCAACGGTTCAATTCATGGGCATTGAAGTCAGATTCTTAAGCTCTGATATTGTAAGGATTACCAAGACTCCTCAGGGAGTGATTAATAACAAGAAAAGTCTTTCTATCGTTAAGACTCCCGAAAAAGTGGATCTGGCTTATCAACAAAACGGTAATATCCTAAATATGAAGAGCAGCGCCCTAAGTGTTGATATGAATCTTGTTACAGGCAGAGTGACATTTGCCGAACGTCAAACAAATAAAAGACTTTTTACAGAAAAAGATTATGGTGCTCAGTTCACACTTGTGGATGAAGAAAATCTTGTTTTTA
>CAZCPI010000064.1:0-12363 GCA_964500535.1 uncultured Bacteroidales bacterium | reverse complement strand
TTCTTCCACTTTAATTTGTCTTGCAACATTATCAGTTGCAGTATATACTTTTACATCTTTATCCTTTGGCTTAGAAATCCTGGCCCTTTTTTTCCTGTCTTCAGGGCTCATATCTTTCATCTGGGCAGCTTTTCTGCTCGCGTTTTGTTCAGCTTGTTCATCAAGCAACCTGTAAACCAAATCTTCTTTGGATAAATTATCTACTTTTTTCAGACCGAATTCTTTTGCTATTTCCAGAAGTTCAGGCAAAGACTTTGAAGTCAATTGCACAATGTTGTAGTTGGGCATGTGAGAGATTAGAATTAAATAATCATTATTTCAACGGACAGCAGAACAGCGTCCATCGGAAGAACCGGCTACAAAGATAAACATTTTTTTATATTATGATGCTAAAGGCATAAAAAAGATAACAAAGCAATTGACTAAGATAAGTCCAGGGTTATTTTATATATGGTTTTTGTGCTTTCATCAACACGAAACCTGTTATCTATCCTTTCACCAATAATCCAAACAATATCCTTACCAGAGCATAACAGCCATAATTCTTCTTTTTCGATGGCATTCATTTTGATATCAGTACAAAAATCGCTTATCAATTTTCTTCCGTGCATTCCAAAAGGAATAAAACTGTCACCTTTTTTGGAATGTCTGATAGTCAATGGGAAAAGCAATTTTTCAGCATTCAGGCTGGCCACGGATTTTGATGCAGATATTGAAGTTAACTTATCGGCAGCCAGAGTTTCACATTTTAATTTAACAGGATCATTAACTATTGATTGATTCTCTTCTAATAAATATTCATGGGCATCGTTAACAGGAATCTCAGAAATCACCATATTGTCTCTGTCAAAGAATAACCGGTGTGAATGTGAAAGAAAAACCCGACCCGGTATGCCCATTCTGTTTTTATAGATAGATTCGACGTCAGCCCTTCCAAATCCATAATCCGACAAAATTTCATAAAGCAAACTTTTTGGAGCGCTTTCTTTTTCGAGCGATGATATTGAAATATTTAAAGGCAACCCCGATTTCTCTGAAACCCATCCTGTACAAATCCTTTTCTTTGCATCAGCAATGGCTTTTTCATAAACAATCTCTGTTTCATTCAAATGATCCATTGTCCGGGAAATAGATTCCCTGACAGATGGTTGAATACTTTCCAGCAAAGGCAGGACTTCAAGCCTGATCTTATTCCTGCGATACTCATTAAGCAGATTAGTCCTGTCTGTAACATAAGTCAATCCGCGTTTTTCAATATATTCCAAAACGGCTTCCCTGTCACAACAAAGCAAAGGTCTTACAATATTACCGTTTTTAGGTTTTATACCCGTAAGGCCCCTTATCCCGGTGCCTCTTATCAGATTCAACAAAACAGTCTCCACACTGTCATCCCGATGATGGGCAACAGCAACTGCATATGCATTTTGTTCTTTTCTTATTTGCTCAAACCAGCGGTATCTCAATTCTCTGGCTGCCATTTCAATGGAAATGCCCTCTCTTTCTGAATATTCTTCAGCGTAAAGATCTGTCTTATAAAAGGGAATACCCAGGTCCATGCATAACTGATGTGAAAAAGCGGCATCTCTGTCAGATTCTTCACCTCTCAAATGGAAATTCACATGTGCACCTATGCAAAAATAATCCAGCCTGTTGAGGATATCTATCAAAGCTACAGAATCAGCTCCACCACTTAAAGCTACCACTACTCTGGCTCTTTCGGGCAAAAGATGCAGGGAATCAATATATTTTTTGACGATACGATCAAGCATAATTCAAATTTTAGCTTGTCTTTACTTCTGTAAAGATAAAAAAACGTACATTTGTAAGCAAATTTATGATTATTTTTTACAATGATTGAACGTATTCAACAACTTTTAATTGAAGTTGAAGCCTGGTCGGCAAAAGAATCTGCAGAAATTGAAAATCTTCGCCTCAAATATTTAAGTAAAAAAGGTGAAATCAGCCAATTGTTTAACGATTTCAGGAATGTTCCTGCTGAGCAGAAAAGACAGGTAGGTCAGCTGCTGAATGATTTGAAGAATAAAGCCCAGGATAAGCTAAGTGAGCTTAAAGACGGTTTTACAAACGATACTGACACAGACAGCAATCTTGATTACAGTCGAAGCGTAGACAATTCAGGAATAGGGACAAGACACCCTCTTTCTATAGTAAGAAATGAAATCATTGATATTTTTTCAAGAGTTGGTTTCACCATTGCCGAAGGTCCTGAGATTGAAGATGACTGGCATGTTTTCGGTTCATTGAATTTTGCTCCTGAACACCCGGCCAGAGATATGCAGGATACTTTTTTTATTCAAAAAAATCCTGATGTTCTTTTAAGGACCCATACTTCTTCTGTTCAGACAAGGGTTATGGAAAATTCCCAACCTCCTATCCGTGTTATTTGTCCGGGAAGGGTTTACAGAAATGAAGCGATATCTTATCGTGCCCATTGTTTCTTCCACCAGGTTGAAGCCCTGTACATTGATAAAGACGTTTCTTTTGCTGATCTTAAACAGGTATTATTATATTTTGCCAGAGAAATGTTTGGCGAGCATACCAAAATAAGGCTAAGACCTTCTTACTTCCCGTTTACGGAACCTTCTGCCGAAATGGATATTTCATGTAATATCTGCGGAGGTGAAGGTTGTCCCTTCTGCAAGCATACTGGTTGGGTAGAAATACTTGGTTGCGGTATGGTTGATCCGGCAGTTCTTGAAAATTGCGGCATTGACAGTAAAGTTTACAGCGGATACGCTTTGGGAATGGGTATAGAAAGAATAACTAATCTTAAGTATCAGGTCAAGGATCTCAGAATGTTTTCTGAAAATGACAAAAGATTCCTTGAGCAATTCAAATCTGCTTATTAATAATTATCTATAAATTTGAAGCCTCAGAATCTTATTGATTTCTGAGGCTTTTTAATTTAAGCGATATGGAAACAAAAGAGAGATATGATAAAATAATTGCCTGGTTTCAACAGAATATGCCGGACGCCAGTACAGAGCTAAATTTTGACAATCCTTTCCAGCTTCTTGTAGCTGTGATTTTATCGGCTCAGTGTACTGATGTAAGAGTTAATATGACTACTCCGGCACTTTTTGATGCATTCCCGGATCCGCAATCCATGGCCGGCTCGACACCTGAAGAAATCTACTCCTATATTAAGAGCATTTCATATCCAAACAACAAGGCTAAGCTACTTCACGGTATGGCTACAAAGCTTTTGGCTGATTTTAATGGCATAATGCCTGAAACCATGGAAGATCTCACGACTCTGCCAGGTGTAGGGAGAAAGACAGCCAGTGTGGTTCTTATTTGTGCATTCAATAAACCTGCAATGCCTGTAGACACTCATGTTTTCAGGGTTTCAAACAGGTTAGGACTCACAATAAACTCCAAATCTCCTGAAGAAACCGAAAAAATACTTCTGAGAAACATTCCTGAAGAATTATTGCCGGTTGCACATCACTGGCTTATTTTACATGGAAGATACGTATGCAAGGCGAAGAAACCACTATGTGAAGAATGCGGACTATTTGCCTTTTGCAGGGAAAAGGAATCCGGCCTTAATTAATTTCACTCAAATACTAAGATCAGGATACAGTTTACTCCAGCTCTGTTTTTTTATTCCATCAAATAATAAATATGGTATTATCAGTGAAACCGGCAGCATAACTATCACCACCCATATATAACCTGAAATCAGCCAGTGCAATATGCCGAAACCAACAGGAGCTATCATTATCGCCATTGACTTGATAAATGTGGAACCTTTCGCGGTTCCCTCCTGCTGAGAGCTGAATGGTATTTTCCTGAATGACAGGTATGCAATAAATGTAGCAATAGCTAATACATTCACACATCCGAGTATCATATTCGGTATGATCGAAGGGTCCTGAAGTGCAATACCCAGAGCTGTAATAAATAAAACCAGAGGCAGGAAGAATTTAACAAGTATACATTTTACAGCTCCACTTATTAACAATCCAGGAGAGCTCACCGGTGTTACAAAAAACAGCCAGGAAGCTTTAAATTTATCAGTATAAGGAAGTTGAAGTAATGCCGTGGAAAGAAACATACTGCTCAGGTAAATAATAAAAAGTAACATCGGAGCTACACTATCAGATGAAGCAAAATTACCGAAGCTTCCATCTTTCTGAAAAGCCATGATAAGACCAAAAACCACCATATAACCTAATGAAGGATAAACTTTCATTTTATAATCACGGCTTCTCCCTGTCATTTTATTAGTAAAAATAAATCCTGTACGCTCTGCTCCGGGCTTTGTTATGAATTTTGCAATTGTATCAAAGAATGAAAATGTTTTTTTGTTGTCTTTATTTTTTTTGACCGGAGCTTTTATTTCAGCAGAACTACCTGTAATCATGGACAACTTACGGCTGAAGGCGGGAGCAAAATAACGCACTACCAGGAAAATTGAAAAAAGAGGTACTATTACTGAAAGTACAGGATTTAATAAGGATTGGTTTCCCCCTTTTCCAGCAAAAATCAGACAAGCATCGGCAAACCAATATGGCGGATAGTAGCTGGTAAATGTAAACTCTGATATGCTGGTTTTTGATATTATGCTGTTCTGTATCATTCTCGGCATAAGCTGATATCCTGCCATAAGTAATATGACGAAACCTATCTGGATAGATCCTATTACAGACTGGAACTTTGCAGGCGTTGTTATCTTAAGTATCAGTATATAAACAGCATTAATTATAAAAATGCTGAACAATGTCATCAGGATCGTAATTAAGATAAACGGAAGAATAGTCTGATAACCTTCAATGATGGCAAGAGTTATACAGGCAGGTAAGGTCATAGGAACCACCACAATACATATTCTGATGGCTATATGTAATAGTCTCGAAAAAAGAAATGTCCTGTCAGATACTGGTTTGGGAAGAATGATCAGGTTATCGCGTATATCTATAAGTACTGATGTAAAATCAGTTATCAGAGTCATACATAACATGAAAATGAACATCGACATAAACAATGACAATTTCGTAATCATATCTATCCCAATGCCGAAACAATATAACATGAAGACTCCCACAAGTAACGAACCGAAAATAGTACCCAGTGTTGCCTTGTTTATTTCTTTCTTTTCAGTACGCCTTCTGTTACCTGATCCGAAAGTGTTCGGACGGCGATTATCCATCGTAAGCTTTGCAGTCAGGATTGCAGTGAGCTGACTGACATCGACTCCTAACTTGGTGTATGTTCTTTGAGGAAGCAAAAATAGCCAAAGGAAAAAACGGTCAATAGCATTCATATCAGTATCTGTTAATTATCGAATGCATTTATTAGCTTCGCACTGGCTTCATGCATTGATTCAGTCGCTGTTAATCCTGCAAAAATAGCTTCCAGGCTATCCTTATGCTGCAAGGTCCTTAACTCTTCAAATGTCCCGTCTGCTATAACATTACCTTCGTTAATGAGAATAATCCTGTCGCTGACTTTTTCAACAACATCCATCATGTGACTGCAATAAAAAATGGTTTTACCGCTTTTAGCAAGTTTGTCGATCAGTTCTTTTATAATAATAACGCTGTTGGCATCAAGTCCGCTCAGTGGTTCATCAAGAATAATAATCTCGGGATTATGAAGCAACCCTGATGCTATCAGGACTTTTTGCTTCATACCTTTACTGAAAGTATCCATTCTCTGGTCCATGTTTCCGGCCAGGCCGAAAGCGTCAAGCATACGCTCAGACCTCTCGGCAACAACATCCTGAGGTAAATTGTACAGAGACCCCATTAATGACAGAAATTCATTTGGCGTGAGCACATCATATAGTTCCGCCATTTCCGGAACGAAACCAATCATGCTTTTTACTGCAAGAGGATTATTTTTTAAATCAATACCCTTGACTATAACATCTCCTGAATAGTCCGATAACAATCCTACTAGTATCTTTACAGTAGTGCTTTTTCCTGCACCGTTCGGACCAATGTAACCAATCACCTGACCGGGATCGATATCTATATTTATATTCCTAAGGACATGTTTTGAGCCGAAGTACTTGTTAAGATTAATGATCCTTATGATTGGTTCCATGGTATTTGTTTATAATTTAATCGTCGGTTAATTTTCTGTAACGTACTCTTTTAGGGGCCTCATCTCCAAGTCTGAGCTTCTTGTTTTCTTCGTATTCCGAATATGATCCTTCAAAGAAAAAGACTTCTGAATTACCTTCAAATGCCAGAATATGAGTACAAATTCTGTCAAGAAACCATCTGTCGTGGCTGATAACAACGGCACAACCTGCAAAATTTTCCAGACCTTCTTCCAATGCTCGTAATGTGTTCACATCGATGTCATTTGTTGGTTCGTCCAGAAGCAGTACATTGGCTTCTGATTTCAGATTCAATGCCAGATGCAAACGGTTTCTTTCACCCCCTGATAATACACCAGCAAGTTTTTCCTGATCCGCACCCGTAAAATTAAATCTTGAGATATATGCTCTTGAATTAATTTCTTTGCCTCCTACTCTGATATATTCTGTTCCGCCTGAAATTATCTGATAAACTGTTTTGGATGGATCTATCGCAGCATGTGACTGGTCAACATAACCAAGCTTAACGGTTTCACCAACTTCAAACGAACCTTTATCAGGGATTTCCAGTCCCATTATAAGTTTGAATAATGTAGTTTTACCTGCTCCATTTGGTCCTATGATACCTACTATACCATTGGGAGGTAATGCAAATGTCAGATTATCAAATAGTAGTTTTGGACCGAACGCTTTTGATACTCCGTTTGCCTCAAGTACCTTGTTGCCTAATCTCGGACCATTAGGGATGAAAAGTTCAAGCTTTTCTTCTCTCTCCTTCTGGTCTTCATTAAGGAGTTTATCGTAAGAATTCAAACGGGCTTTGCCTTTTGCATGTCTTGCCTTAGGCGCCATCCTTACCCATTCAAGCTCACGCTCAAGAGTTTTTCTTCTCTTGCTGACTTGTTTTTCTTCCATCTCCATTCGCTTGGTCTTCTGCTCAAGCCATGATGTATAGTTGCCTTTCCATGGAATACCTTCTCCTCTGTCCAGTTCAAGAATCCAACCGGCTACATTATCAAGGAAGTATCTGTCATGAGTAACGGCGATTACCGTACCGGGGTATTGTTGCAGATGTTGTTCCAACCAGTCGATTGATTCTGCATCAAGGTGGTTGGTGGGTTCATCAAGCAAAAGAACATCGGGTTGCTGCAACAATAACCTGCAAAGTGCAACTCTCCTTCTTTCTCCTCCTGACAGGGTATTTACCGGTTGGTCATCAGATGGACAACGCAATGCGTCCATTGCTCTTTCCAGTTTATTATCCAGATTCCAGGCATCAGTAGCATCTATTTTATCCTGTAATTCTGCCTGACGTGCAAAAAGACGATCCATTTTGTCAGGATCTTCATAATATTCAGGCAATCCAAACAGATTATTTATTTCTTCATATTCAGCCAGAGTATCGACAATCTCCTGACAGCCTTCCATTACGATTTCTTTCACCGTTTTGGTTTCATTGAGATGTGGTTCCTGTTCAAGATATCCGACAGAATATCCGGGTGAAAAAACGACTTCTCCCTGAAAGTTTTTCTCAATGCCAGCTATTATTTTCATCAAGGTTGATTTACCGGACCCGTTCAAACCGATAATACCAATCTTAGCTCCATAAAAGAATGACAAATAGATGTCTTTTAATACTTGTTTCTGGGGCGGAAATACCTTGCTCACGCCTACCATCGAGAAAATTATTTTCTTGTCGTCTGCCATAAATGAAATGCTTTTTTTAAATACGATACAAAGTTAAGGAATTTGCCTGACATCTTAAGTAGACTGAGAATAATCGGGTAAAAACCTGTTTTAATACCTGAAATGATTCCTTAAAAAGTAACAAAATGCCATTTTATACTATAATACAAGCCTTTAATAGATTAAAAAAAAGATAAATATAATCTTTTATAACGCTGTATTATAGCACTTTGAAAAAATTTCGACTAAGAATTATAAAAAATATCACTTGATAATTTTGTGCTTTTATCCATAGTGACTATCTTTGCACTCGCTTTTTAGGAGCGAAAACAAGGTTAGATTCGCTAGCTCAGCAGGTAGAGCACAACACTTTTAATGTTGGGGTCCTGGGTTCGAGCCCCAGGCGGATCACCAAAAAAAGAGAGCGTCAGATTTTTTTGACGCTCTCTTTTTTTATGAACAACCGGTATAAATTTCTCCGGCTCTGCTATTTTTCATAAATTCTTTTAGCTTATATCACTTTGTTTATAGACGAAACTGATTGCTACCTTCTCCTCTTTATTCTGTTTTCTACCGGTTGGGAAACAAGTATCGGGATTTTTTCTTCATAAACTGAGCTGGTATCAAGTCCAAGAGCTTTAACATCTGTATCGCTTATATTCCTGATAATATTGTGCAAATTCATAATAAAAGCCTCTTTTCCCGG
The DNA here is from genome assembly GCA_964500535.1 of uncultured Bacteroidales bacterium. GTDB lineage: Bacteria > Bacteroidota > Bacteroidia > Bacteroidales > UBA1402 > UBA8389. Next base: position 3,898 of record CAZCPI010000064.1, on the reverse strand, counting down.
AAGTTTATAATCTGCAATTAGTATCCTGTCAAGGTTTACAAACAGGAAATTTGACTGGATATTAAACTTCCTCATAGATTCATAAGGACTTTCAAGTGAGAATTCTCCCTTTTCAACCATATCCTCTATCACTTGCCTGAAATAGAGGTTAATCTTTCTTTCTATTTTGAAACCTAGCCTGAAATCAATTTTAATCAATGTACCGGGAATAATCTGATGAACCTTATATTCAAATGTTTTTGGAGCATCGTCATTTATAATATGTAACAAAAAGTAAGTATTTGCTTTTTTGGGATTCTTTCTAAATATTGAATATATAATCTTGGATTCAATTTTCATTACTTTATCAGCCTTAGTTATATACACCAGATTGGGACTCAGGTAAGCTATGTTTTTATCCTGTTTCAATTCTTTAAAATGATCCAGATAAAGATCCAGGTCAGTGAATGTTATATAACGGTTTTTAATAGTCCTGCCATAGTACCATCCGTACATGATTGCAAAGAAAAACATTGCAAGCAGCAAAGTAAACCATCCTCCGTGCATGAATTTATTAAGATTTGCCAGTAAGAAAACACCTTCAATACAAAGAAACGTCATTATAAATATAACCCTGAATATATTCTTTCTACCTTTTGATGGCAACCACTGAGACAAAAGCAATGTTGTCATAATCATAGTTATGGTTATAGCAAGTCCGTATGCTGCTTCCATCTTGTCAGAACTTCCAAAAAATATTACAACAAACGAACAGGCAATCCAAAGAAACCAGTTTACCAATGGTATATAAACCTGACCTTTCATTACCGAAGGATATGATCTTCTGAACTGTGGCCAGAAATTCAGGGATATGGCTTCACTAACTAAAGTAAATGAACCTGTTATCAATGCCTGACTTGCTATCACTGCAGCAGCCGTAGCAATAATTATTCCGGGCATAAGAAACCAATCAGGCATTATTGCAAAAAATGGATTTACAGAAAGAGCCTTATCCGGATGTTGTAAAACCCATGCCCCTTGTCCAAAATAAGTCAAAACCAACATAATTTTTACAAAAACCCATGAAATCCTTATATTTTTTATTCCACAATGCCCCAGATCAGAATATAAAGCTTCAGCACCGGTGGTTGCAAGGAAAACGGCACCCATTAACAATAAACCGTTAGGGTATTCCATAATAAGTTCTACAGCATAAACAGGATTTAATGCAAGCAGCACATGTGGCATTTTTACTATTTGAGAAATACCCAGGACTCCCAGCATTATAAACCACACAAGCATTACCGGTCCGAAAAATTTTCCAATTACGTTTGTACCGAATCTTTGAAACATAAACAGAAAAAGTATTATGCACAGCACCACCGGAATTACTGAGATATATGGATCCACGATTCTTAATCCTTCAATAGCAGTTGTAACAGTGATTGCAGGTGTTATTACACCGTCAGCCAAAAGAGCACTGCCACCTATCATGGTTAAAAGGATAATAGCGGTAGGTTTTTTCCTTAAAGATGCGAAAAGTGCAAAAATGCCACCTTCACCATGATTATCAGCCCGTAATGTAACCAAAACATATTTTACTGTAGTCTGAAGAGTAAGAGTCCAGAAAATACAGGAAATACCTCCTAAGACTAAAAGATCGCTTATACCTTTGCCTCCTGCAAGTATAGCTTTTAATACATAAAGGGGGCTTGTGCCTATATCCCCGTAAACAATACCTAAAGTAACAATCAAACCGGCGAGAGAAACACTTCCTAAACCTTTAACTTTTGAACTCATAAAATCAGGTATAAAATCCTTTGTAAAAATTTATTGCATCACATTGCAAATTAACCTATTGAAAAAAATCGCTCAAATATATATCAATATTCAAATAATTATTCACTTTGGTGTTAAAAAAAGATGTTTTATAACATAAATAGTTTTTTTGCCAAAAAAAACATTTACCGACAAAAAAATACTATTCATCAGAAATATGTATAGTTTGAAAAAACCGGGGATATTTTTGTAATGAAAATAAACCCATCAAACAGCCATACATATGAAGAAACCCTGTATCATGCTCATATTCACTATGCTTTTAAATTTACTTCCGGTACTTGCGGAAAACGGCATTGTGATATATCTGCTAAATGATGTGCAGAAATCTGTACCTATTACAGATTTCAGGAAAATCACTTTTTCGGAAACTGGAATGACTCTGTTTGAGAAAAATGGCAATACCGAATCTTTTGCTTTATCATCGGTAATTAAAATATTATTCTCTTCAACCACAGACTTAAACAACTCTGTTATTAATGATAAAATTGGGATTTATCCAAACCCGGTATCTGATATAGTTCATTTCAAGAATCTGCCTGCAGGGAAACATAAAGTCGAATTGTACAGGCCGGATGGGATAATTGTATTAAAGGATATACTTAAAGAAGGGAGAGACTATATAAGTATTAGTATCCTGAATGAGGGATTTTATATTTTAAAAATTGATAATAACGCTGTAAAAATCAGAAAAAAGTGATGAGAAAAATATCAATCCCACTTATACTCCTTTGTTTGAGTTTTTTAATCATAGCACAGAACAGATTAAATATACATCAATCTAATAATATTACTTCAGGAGTACTTATTTCAGAAATTGACAGTCTGAATTTTAGCACTGAGTCAAACAAAATCAATTTATTCTTAAAAGATACCGTAGCCGGCATAATGGTTTCATCGATAGATAGTATTTCTTATGGTAATTACGGTGATACGGTAAATGTACGCTTTGATGGAGCCAAAGCATACATCATTAATCCACTTGCATTTAAAGGCGTTTCAGTAACAGTTGAAAATTCGGATGTAATTATAAAATCAGTATCTGAAACAAAAAATATTTGCTATAACATAAGTGGTAATTCTTCAGACGGTCAATTAAAAATATACAGCGATAAAAAATTTACCATTATTCTTAACTCATTAAATCTGACAAATGCCAACGGTCCTGCAATCAATATACAATCAGAAAAAGAAGTTTCGGTTATATTGAAGGATGGTACCTCGAACTATCTTTGCGATGGAAACACTTATTCTTCGGCTCCAGTGAACTCTGATGGGGAAACCGAAGATCAGAAAGCAGTATTTTTCAGCGAAGGTCAACTTATTTTCAGCGGAACCGGGAAGCTTAGTATCACAGGAAAAGGTAGTGAAAGCCATGCTATTTGCAGTGATGATTATATCCGGATTGATGGAGGTGAAATTGTGGTGAATAGTGCGGTAAAAGACGGGATTCATGCTAAGGATGGCTTTAGTTGTAATAACGGTACAATAAATGTCACTTCATCTGGAGATTGTATTGATGCTGATGAAAAGGAAATTAAAATTTCCGGAGGTAAAATCACTTTGAAAAGTTCTGTTGCGGATGTGAATTGTTTGACATGCGATAGTACTCTTGAAATAAGTGGAGGCACGGTGGAGATTACGACATCCGGAAGTCAGTCAAAAGCCATAAAAAGTAAACAGAATATTTCTTTGAGTGGAGGTAATATCAATATTTCAACTTCGGGAGCGGCTGTACTGACTGCATCCGGTTCGGGTAGTGATGTTTCATATTGTACGGCTATAAAATGTGACCAAAACATAAATATTTGCGGAGCTAATATAATAATAACGTCTACAGGGGCCGGAGGAAAAGGAATATCATCTGAAAAAGATGTTTATATGACCAGCGGTACTGTAAAAATTACAACTTCAGGTAACGGAGCCAAATACACAAATACTTCTGCTGCAGCTGATGCTTATGTTGCAACCTGTATTTCTTCAAACGGCAATTTAAATATTGTTGGTGGCCAATTAACATGTTCAAGTTCCGGAACAGGTGGAAAAGGGATTTCTTCTGATGGTGTAATAAACATAGGAG